>NZ_MWQG01000036.1:0-28501 GCF_002210365.1 Fibrobacter sp. UWH1 | reverse complement strand
CAGTACAGCCGTTGACATTGAAGATGGATTTGTATAATTTTGACATGGGCTTTTTCTTCTGTTTTTTTTGGCGATTAAATTTTAGAAAATAGCCCATTTTTTGTTTAATTTAGGCGAATGTCAACAAAAAAGGGTGGCGAAGCCACCCACACATGTTGATGAAGAACCAGTTAATAAATATGCGGCAAGGTATTCTTAAATAAACTGTCAATTTGATAGTGGGAACAAAAAGTAGCAGTCCCGTTTCACTTTTAATATGGGGCTTAGTTTTTTGTACCCAGTTTAAGAATACTTTTATCATGTAATTTTATATGCCCGAAAACATATAAGTGTTTTGTGGCTATTGGAGTTATTTACCCAGTGATAGGAGTATTTATCACTGGGTATTTTTATGCCCTTTTTTGGGTGTTGATAGGAGGAAAATCACATGAAAATAATTAACTTAGGCATTCTGGGTCACGTTGACGCAGGAAAGACAACATTAACGGAAAGTTTATTGTATACCAGTGGTGCAATTGCAGAACTAGGGAGCGTAGATGAAGGCACAACAAGGACAGATACAATGAATTTGGAGCGTCAAAGGGGAATCACTATCCAGACAGCAGTGACATCTTTTCAGTGGGAGGATGTAAAAGTCAACATTATAGATACGCCAGGCCATATGGATTTTTTGGCGGAAGTATACCGTTCTTTATCCGTATTAGACGGAGCAGTATTATTAGTTTCTGCAAAGGATGGCATACAGGCACAGACCCGTATACTGTTTCATGCACTACAGACAATGAAGATTCCGACAATTTTTTTCATCAATAAAATTGACCAAGAAGGGATTGATTTGCCAATGGTATATCGGGAAATGAAAGCAAAGCTTTCTTCGGAAATTATAGTGAAGCAAAAGGTTGGGCAGCATCCCCATATAAATGTAACGGACAATGACGATATGGAACAGTGGGATGCAGTAATTATGGGAAACGATGAACTATTAGAGAAATATATGTCAGGGAAACCGTTTAAAATGTCAGAACTGGAACAGGAAGAAAACAGGAGATTCCAAAACGGAACGTTATTTCCCGTTTATCACGGAAGCGCTAAAAACAATCTTGGGATTCGGCAGCTTATAGAAGTGATTGCCAGTAAGTTTTATTCATCAACGCCTGAAGGTCAATCTGAACTATGCGGGCAGGTTTTTAAGATTGAATATTCGGAGAAACGGCGGCGTTTTGTTTACGTGCGTATATATAGCGGAACATTGCATTTGAGGGATGTTATTAGAATATCTGAAAAAGAGAAAATAAAAATCACAGAGATGTGTGTTCCGACAAACGGTGAATTATGTTCATCCGATACAGCCTGCTCTGGTGATATTGTAATTTTACCAAATGATGTTTTGCAGCTAAACAGTATTTTGGGGAACGAAATGCTGTTGCCGCAGAGAACATTTATTGAAAATCCTCTCCCTATGCTCCAAACAACGATTGCAGTAAAGAAATCTGAACAGCGGGAAATATTGCTTGGGGCACTTACAGAAATTTCAGATGGCGACCCTCTTTTAAAATATTATGTGGATACTACAACGCATGAGATTATACTTTCTTTTTTGGGGAATGTGCAGATGGAAGTCATTTGTGCCATCCTTGAGGAAAAATATCATGTGGAGGCAGAAATAAAAGAGCCTACTGTTATATATATGGAAAGACCGCTTAGAAAAGCAGAATATACCATCCACATAGAAGTCCCGCCAAATCCTTTCTGGGCTTCTGTCGGGTTGTCCATAGAGCCGCTCCCTATTGGAAGCGGAGTGCAGTATGAAAGCAGAGTTTCACTTGGATATTTAAATCAATCGTTCCAAAATGCGGTTATGGAGGGGGTTCTTTATGGCTGCGAGCAGGGGCTGTATGGATGGAAAGTGACAGACTGTAAAATCTGTTTTGAATATGGATTGTATTATAGTCCTGTAAGTACCCCCGCAGACTTTCGGCTGCTTTCCCCTATCGTATTGGAGCAGGCTTTAAAAAAAGCAGGGACAGAACTATTAGAGCCATATCTCCACTTTGAAATTTATGCACCGCAGGAATATCTCTCACGGGCGTATCATGATGCTCCAAGGTATTGTGCAGATATTGTAAGTACTCAGATAAAGAATGACGAGGTCATTCTGAAAGGAGAAATCCCTGCTAGATGTATTCAAGAATACAGGAACGATTTAACTTATTTCACAAATGGGCAGGGAGTCTGCTTGACAGAGTTAAAAGGATACCAGCCAGCTATTGGTAAATTTATTTGCCAACCCCGCCGCCCGAATAGCCGTATAGATAAGGTTCGGCATATGTTCCACAAGTTAGCTTAACAGCTTGCAAAAGTCATATAAAATGAGATTTGAAAGGATTAGAGACTAATTATGATGAAATGCGAATGGATATTGTGTCCTGTTTGTGGGAGCAAAACCCGTAATAAAATTAGGAAGGACACTGTTTTGGAGAATTATCCCCTTTATTGTCCAAAATGCAGACAATTTTTTCTTATCTTTTTATAGCCAAAACAACAATCTTTGCCTAGTAATCGATTATATGATTTCAAAATTTTTCACTCGTGCATTTTTGTTCGTCGCATCAATCGCCATAGCCGCATCTTTTGCCTGTGCGGGGGAGTCTTACGGCTATTTTGCGAAGTCGGCGCAGTCTGCGCCATCAACAGCCGCGCAGTTTGCAACACCCGCGCAGTCTTCGAGCGTTAACAAAACCGCGCAGTCCACACAAAAATCCGCGGGCTTAAACGAATCCCTGCATTTCCCGATGCACAGCGTGATGAAGTTCCCGCAAGCGCTTTACGTGGCGCACTTCCTCGACAGCGCAAAAATCGGCATCGATGCCAAAGTCCGCGTGGTAAAAGCCGAACTGATGCAAAACACCTGGTCGCCAATGATGAAGGAAATGGGCGATACCGCCATGGTTTCGTATGCTGAACTTCTCCAGTGGTCCCTGGTGCAGAGCGACAACAACGCTAGCGACTTGCTTTTCAAATTCTGCGGCGCGCCCGAAAAAATCACCCGCTACATCGCAAAACTCGGCTTCAAGGATATCCAAATCGGTGCAACAGAAGCCGAAATGCACACGGACCTCGCCAAAAGCGACTTGAATTGGAGCACGCCCAAAGAAATGTCGAACCTTTTCGAATGGTTCTACAAGAACAAAGACAAAACAGCAAACCTCCAGTTCATCTGGAAAACGATGTCCGAAGTGGAAACGGGGAAGGATCGCATCCCGGCCGCAGCCCCCGCGGGTGCAACAGTCGTCCATAAGACCGGCACCGGATTCCCGCCCAAGGACAAACTTCCGCCCATGAACGACGCAGGAATCGTAATCCTCCCGAACGGCCAAGTGCAATTTATCGCAGTCTTTGTGCCCGAGCCGACCGCCCCGAACCAACTCGCTGATATTGCCCAAAGTATATTATCCGACAAGTAAAATTCAACACTTCACTTAAAAATTCTTCTTCTTTTTCGTCTCTCTCAACAAAGAGGCCTTTGCCGCCATTTTGAATAGAGACTCCCTCATAACAAAAAGTGCATTTAAGAAAAGTTGGCGATGCTGGTCCATCAATAACAACTTCGTCCAAAAATACACAGTGGTCGTATATATCACAACCATTGTTAATAACGAATCGTTCTTCAAAGATTTTTCCTTCGATTTTTTTCTGCATGATGAACTCCTTTGCTGGACGGTCGCTTGATTAACATATATTTTTTTGTGACAAATAATGACTTGCTTGATTCTGTTGGAATGTTTTTTGAATTCTGGAAATAAATAAGCCCCTTCAAAAGAAGGGGCTTGTAAAGGCTCTCACGAATTCCATTCCTTACGTGACGCCGGTTGTTTATCAGGGAATGGCTAACGCAACCGGTGTGTCAATAATATACCTCTTTAACCAATAATTGTCAATCCCATTATGGCTTTGGCGGCGAATAAGGGCTGGGAGGTGCAGGAGCACCAGTTGCAGCTGTTGCGTGGGTATGGCCCAGGAACGACAGCGTAGGCGTGGAAAAGTCCGCGCCTTTTACGTTTCCAGTCGCTTCTACATCGCCCTTGCTGCTGATGTTTCCGTCGGAGCTGATTTCCCCTGTGGTTTCAATATCGCCATCAACGCTTAAAGCTCCTGTAATTTCCACGTTTTCCGCAGAAAGTTCGACTTTTTTTGCATTTATTTTGACATTTCCCTCACGATCAATCGATATAATGGTTGCAGCTTCCTCATTGATGCGTCTCATGGGAATTGCCAAAAGGTTCAGAAGGTCGTTTCCGGAAAAACTCATGGGAAGCGCAGCATCTTCGCCCCAGGTTTCCTTCTTCCATTTTCGAATATCGCGGCTGCTGCTTATGCAAAGAACGGTATCGCCAGCATCCAGCTCATATTCCACATGAACTGTCTTTGTGCCGATCCATAGGACTGGCACATTACGGATTACCATCAGCTTGCCGTCCTTCAAAGGTTCTATTTGCATATTGCGCAGACAGTTTCTCACGCTGGGACGAACATTGACTGTTCCATCATCGTTTACGGCATCAATGACAGCGGGGAAGGCTGTTTCAAAGTCCTCCATCTTATTGTCAAAGAAACGGTCCAAAATTTTTGCGATGCTGTTAGCCATTACCAGCTTACCTCACTTGCTTCACATTCAACGGTAAAGTCGCCACCATGGTTTGAGCCGCGGAAGCAACATTCAGTCACGATAAAGTTTCCCTTGACACAGAGCGATTCTACGCTGTCGTAGGAGTCTCCACAGCTGGAATCCAGCTTTACATATATGTTGGGAGCGAACTTTGGCGAAATAAGCGCAGTAAAGCGTACTTTCCTTGTACGGTCGATTTCCTTGCTGGGCTTATTTTCAGCCGACTGTTCGTCATTTTCGTCCTGGGAGAACAGGTAGAACTGCGGATCGTCACCGAAATTCACCTTATTTGCACTTTCATCGCGCATTTCCTCCGCATGGAGCAGACCGCTTGCATGATTCAGTTCAATCTGTTCCAGTTCCATCGTCTTTTCATCCTCGTTGACCACAATCATTTCGTTATTGTCTAAATAGAGGTGAAGTCCGAACTTGGGGATCAGTATATTGTCCCTAAAACTTATGACAGCCTGCCGGAATGTTGCCGAAACGCCATATTCTATTCCAATGGGTTCCGACAGCTTTGTCTGGCTTCCGGCTCGAAGCGCGATACCAGCGTAATCGCATAGTTCCTGCAGGCATTTCTTGACGGTTGTGTCCTCCTTGAACAGGAAGGCGCAATTCAGACGTGCAAGCTGGTAGAACGTTCCACGCGCAGAAACGCAGGTGAGGATAAGCTCAACGTCCTTTCCGACGCGCCTGGGGACAGCATAGCCGATTTGACCTACAAATATGTTTCCTACAGTCTCGTCTTGATGCCCTGCCTGCAACAGGACGCTGTTTCCTTCACTCATGACGA
Source organism: Fibrobacter sp. UWH1 (assembly GCF_002210365.1). Lineage (NCBI taxonomy): Bacteria > Pseudomonadati > Fibrobacterota > Fibrobacteria > Fibrobacterales > Fibrobacteraceae > Fibrobacter > Fibrobacter sp. UWH1. The sequence continues at coordinate 23,039 of NZ_MWQG01000036.1, read as the reverse complement.
AGTTTATGGTGTCCGGGCTCGGATTATAAACAGTGATGGTAGCCTCGTTATCGTACCATTCGATGGAACGGATAACTTCAAAGTCAATATCGAACTGGGAAAGGTCCTTGCAGTCCTCGCTGGTGATGTTGCCAACAGCGAACTTTCCTATGAATAGTCGAACGATTCTGCCGAAGGCCATTAGAGCATACCCGCCTTTTCGAAGACGGCAACATCAGCCTTTGTTAGATAATGGAGAACGTAGGCTTTTCCTAGATTGTCGTGATTTAATTGTTCCTTGCAAGTCTTTTCTCGCTTAAATATGGCAAGATCGCCATTTTCAAGCACCTCATTTCTACTTTTTAACAGGCGAGAATTTGGGACAAGTCTGATTCCGCAACGTTTTCCGTTGACCGTTTCAAAGTCTGCAAACCAGTTTCCATCCCTCCAGTTCCAAAGAAGCCGGATTGAGAGCATGACGCCCTCGATATTGACTCGCTCCACCATGTAGGAGCCCCCGCTAGTCTCTATGGGTATCTTTATCATGCGTATTCCCTTCCTATGGATTCGTTCATCTTGTTTACGGCCTCGTCTGCGCTTTCGCTTGCGTCACCGCTGACGTTTCCTGCGTTGGCCTTCTTGCTCATTGCCTGCTGTTTCGCGTTGTTCTGGGAGGCTGGTTCCGCTGGGTTCCATTCTCCGCTGAGGTTTTCGCTGGAGAAGTTTGCTGTCCTGATCTCACGCAGGGTCAATTCGAACTTGACGCTTTCACCGTCCTCGGCTCCACGCGTCGCGTGTAGGCTTTGGATCGCCATTTCCTCATAGACTTCAAGGCAAGTGATGATACGGACTTTCTGACGCGCCTTGGCGATGGCACAGAGCTGTTCCCAGCGCTTGAGCGCGGTATTGGTGACAGCTTCCGCCTCCTGGATTTCAACCTTGTCCTTCCAGGTTCTGCTATTTCGTGTGCCATCCTCATTGACAAAGCCACCCTCACCGTTGATTGTGTGGTTTGTGAACATTCCCGTGACCTTGACGCTTCGTAGCTTCTGCTGGACGTGATCGCTGATTGTGGCACCGTTTTCAACGGCATGGTCGGTAATGTCAAATTCCAGCTCATGGCTTTCGTCCACAAGCAGGTCGAAGGGAAGGTTCTCAAGTCCGAAGTTCTCGTTTCGCGTGAACAGGGAGGCCGCTATGACGTGGGGCGGGTTCTTATATCTGGAATAGATATTGAGGGCTGTGCTGACAAAGCCAATCATAGTGCAAGCGCCTTGACCGCCTCGGAACGGTTCACGAAGGTGAGCTGGGACTGGAGAAGCGTCCTGAGGTTATCCTTGATGAGTCTTGCCATCATGTCGCTGTCCGTCTTGATGTTGTTCGTGTAGTCGATATTGGTGATGTTGGTGCTGCCCTTGGCTGTCTTTGCGACAGACTGCATGGCCTTCTGCATTTCCGCATCCAGATCGACGGGGGTGTAGGTGAAATCCACGGGCTTGAAGTCCACATCGGGGCCGTTCCCGCTGGAGTTCTTCCAGGGCAGGGAATGGTTCCTGTTCATCTTGGCCTGTCCCTGTCCGATAAGTCCCTGGTAATAGTCGTAGGCGCCCTTGGCCCTTGCCCAGTTGATAAGGTTCTCTGTCGCCCCATTGGGGAGGCTTCTCATGTCAAATCCTGCTCCAGCAGCCTTGTCCCAGCCTGGATTCCAGGGGATGCTTGGCATCTTCTTCATGAGTTCCTTTTCTTCCGGAGTCATGAGCTTTTCATAGTCCTTCATGGATCGCTGCCAGCTTCCTCTTTCCTTTGTTGCACGTTCTATTTCGCCAGCGGCCTCCTCCCTTCGCGCCTCACGCAGTTTTTCGTTGGCGAGGTCCACAAGAAGGTTGCCTGCCTCCCAAATCTTCTGCAGTCCCCAGACGGTTGCGGTAAACAGTCCTGCCTTGAGGAATCCTTGCCAGCTCATTCCTAGTCCGTTGAGGGACTTTCCGAACGCGATAGAACCCTTCTGCGCGGCATCCATCATGGGAACAACAAATTTCATGGCTCCTACAAAGGCCATTGTGGAGACGGGTGCCTGCGCGAAGATGTTCAGCAGGGTGGAAACACCGTTTGCGAACGAGGCGATTGTGCCTACGTTCTGGCTGAGGGTTCCGATGAGGGACTTTAGCACATTTCCGAAGCTGTGTAGAAGGCTTCTGATGGATGGCATATTGGATTTTATTTCATGGGCGAGGTCGGCAAGAACGGGAAGTAGTTCGCGTCCCACTTCCTCCTTGACGTCTCCGATTTCGTTCTGGAGCTGGGCTATCTTTCCCGCGTCGGTATTCGCCATTTCCTTGGCGAATCCCCTTATGCTTTCAAGAGTCTTTTCCAGCGCAGCAACTTGCATATCCTCGGTGACGATACCGCCATCCTGCTTGATTTTCTGCAGTTGTTTGATGGCGCTGGTATCAAAGCCCTGTTGTTCCAGCGTCATTGTACGTCCGGTAGTGATTGCGCTAAGTAGGGTCTGTGCATAGCTTTTGAGTTGATCTGCGTTTGCTTCGCCACCGTTGGTGGAACGGGCGGCATAGTCCGCGACCATCTGCATCATTCTCTTGGAATTATCTACGCCTTTGATGCGGTTCGTCCAGGTTGAGGCTGCGGAAAGCAGGCCTTCATCGCCATACATGCTATTTTCCTGGATTCTTGATGCAAATTTTTGCAATTCGCCAAAACGGTCGGCATTGCCGTTCCTTTGCATCTGGAACTTCAGGCTACGTTCCGCTTGATCCTGCAGCTTGAAAGCCTCTACACTTTCCTTTCCAAAGCCGATGAGCTTGGAAATGCCCTGGAATCCGGCATAGGCAGCGACAGCGCCTGCGATAACGCCCTTGAGCTTGGAGAAAGAACCTTCCAGCTTATGTGTTTCCTTCTGGGCGTCCCTAGTAGCGTCCGCGATCTTGTGAGTTTCCTTGGCGGCTCTTTCTGCTTCCTTGCCGACGTTCGACGTTTCCTTTGAAAGTCTTGTCGCGTCGTCTCCAGTCTTTCCCATGGACGACTGAAAGCGTCCAAGGGCGGCGCTGAGGTCTCCATCGTCAACCTGGAACCGCACCGTCTGTACAAATTCGTTCTCGTCAGCCATTGTCTGGTTTGCTCCTTTGCTGTTGGTAATATTCGCCCCAGGCGCTCCTGTAATCGTTTTCCATATCCAGATAGGAACAGAAAGCCATCATTCGATCAAAAGTCCAATTCCTCTCTATATCGGAAAGCGGAACACGCGCCTTGCTGACTATGCGCCAGATTGGAGCGTATTCCGCTGCTGTTCCCTCCAGTGTACCGATTTTGCCGAGTTTTTGAAGGTCCTCTGCATCGGTATCGCTGAATGAAGCCACTATCGGATTTGAATAGTTCAGGTTCCAGCTTGTTCCGTCGCCGGGGCCTCCACGAAAGGGCTGAGCTTTTCCAGCTTCCAGACCTTGAGAAGGATTGTGTACAACTCGCTGCGATTTGCAGCAAATTGTTCCGCGATGGCGTCACAGGAATCAAGTCTGTGATGCTTCTGCCCCTTATTGACGACGGTAACGCGGGAGAGGGTGGTTTCTACCAGCCAGCGGAAATCCTTTTCGGAAAGTTCCGAGATTGTGCTAGCCAAGGTGGCGAAGGCGTCAATTTCGTTGGAAATATCAATCCCCATCTGGGCCATGCGCCCAATAAGCCCGAGAACCTTTCTGTCAAGGTTCAGGGCTTCAAATCCGGTATGACAGATGAGCTGATAGTCGTTCTTGCCTACAGTGAAGTTAATTGTTTCCATAAATTATCCCTCAAATACGGCTTCGCCCTTGACGCGAAGCGTGACTGTCCTTGCCGCGGCTGCGCGTCCACGGGTTGCACTTCCCATACTGTGAATCCAGCATTGTCCGAGAATGGAGAAAGGACCGTTCAGATCAACGAAAGAAAACAGGTAAGGCCCTGCCTTGGTTTCCTCGTCGGCAATACGCAATGCTTCCAGCTTTGCAAGCTGAGGACTTGTTTGCATGAACGGAACAGTGACTGTGTAGAGCTTGCGCACCATGCGGGAGCGTTCGATACAGCCGTTGCTACCTTCTGTGACCTCCCATTCGTCGCCCTCCTTGGTGATGGTGATGTCACCAAGGAAGTCGGAAAGTTCGATGCCTTCCACAGCCATATTGACCAAGGTATGGTCGTAGGTTCCTACAAGATTGGACATTTGCAGTTCTCCTTAAAGTGTAACGGTGAGTTCCACGTTTCTGACAGTGTGGATGGAATTGAGTCTGGAATAGCGTCCCTTTACAAGCGGAAGATTTCGCGCCTGGACGTCCGCCGCGTAATTCTTCTTGAGGTATTCGTAATCCTTGATGTTTACCGTATAACCCTGCATGATGTACTGGTGATCGGTATCAGCCGCCTTGGCAAAGACCTGGAGGATTGCCGCTGCAACAGAATTGATTCCATTGTCGTCATAGGTGACTCCGTGACCGTCATTGGCTTCGCCAAGAAGGCTGTAAATCTTGGTCTGGATATTGAAGCGAATCCAGTCGTCCTTGGCGATACCGTCAATGAAGCTGGCGGGAGATTTTTCGCCTGTGCTTGCAAGCAGAACATTCTTTCCGCTAGTGCTTCCCATGAACACTCTGGATTCCCCCGCTGCAACCGTATAGACGTTGATATTGTCGGCGACGAGTGCATCAAAGTCGGATTTCTTGTAGCCGTCATATTCCACGTTCTTGACCTTCTTGTGGGCGAAAGTGCCGCGAGCGGAATCAAGGGCGCATCTGATGGAGACGATAGAGGCTGCGATATTCCCCGCTGCATGATGCTGGTAGAGCGCTACACGATCGCTTGTGGACTTGAGAAGGCTCTGGGACAGCTCCCTGATGGATGCAAATCCGTTGCTTGTATCGTCAAGTTCAAGGTGGATAATCTTGAAATTCTCGCCAAGATAGGCGTTCCAGCCACCCGTCTTAGTAAATTCCGTAGAAGATGGAATGATGTCGTCGCCAAACTTGGCTACGATATGGTAAAAGTCCAGGGCTGCGTCCTGTGCGTTCTTGACGGCATCAAGAGCTTCCGCAAAATCGCCTGCCTTGATGGCAATAACCTTTGCTGGGCAGGCACTCTGGGAAAAGGTACTAGCAACCATTCCATAAAGAAGGCTGTCCGTTCCGAAAACTTCCGCATCCTCGGAACATGAACATTCTACAAAGGCAGGTCCCTGTGAGGCAGGGCCAACAACAGCCATTGTGTTGACGCTTGTGGTGGAAACGGTTGAAATCGCCTCGTTGATGCTGATTCGGATAATGGAATCGATAATCTGCGCCATCATAACTCCTAGTTAGATTGGAGGATTAAGGGTTTGACTGTTTCGATCCTTGGCCTTTCAACCGCGATTTCATCCGTAAAGTTGACTTGGAATGAAAAACGCCATTGTCTAATGAAGAACTTTCCATCATAGGTGTCGATGGCGTTGATTGCGGTTGGTTGCCAGATCGTAACCCCCCTCTCCCTGGCGAACTCGGTAAATTGCGGAAGCTCCAGCTCATTCCTTGCCTTTCTAAGGATGTCTCCGTCGCCTTCGACTTCGACGAAGTGGACCATGGCGACTTGCGAAAACAGGAACTTCCCCTTGCCCGGAGGCGGAGACAGTTTGCGTCCATATTGTTCCACAGAATCGATTCCAACAGCGACATAGCACCCAACGGGGGCGGGGCTGTTCGTCGGACTCTTGATGAACTGGACTGAAAATCTTTCGCAATCGTTGAAGTATTTGCATAAGGCTCCCTTGATTTCGTCAATGCTCACCGAAGCGCCTCCGGAATCTGGGCTGGCGGAATCTTGCTTGCTATGTATTTCCAGTGGGTGACGTTTGGCAGATTGCAGAAAACAAGCTCATCCACGATTTCGTACCAGTAGCCTCCCTGCTGGATATATCCGATGGCTTCTGCACCGTCCTGTGTTCGCGCAGCAAGCCTTTCGCTGGAATAGACCTTGACCATGCCCGTATTGCGCGAACCTTCGCTGTACGCGATGGCTTCTTCTCCTGTGACAGGCTGAATTGTCCCGCGAACAGTCCTTTCGGATTTCGTCTCGGAAACGGCGTTTCCCTCGGAGTCGAAATGGGGCTTGACCAGTTCGCAATAGCGAAATGTCCTAGCGAAAACCGTTGCCACCGCAGAGCCCCTGCATCCTTACTGCGCCCGTAACGCCCGGACGCGGTGAATACTGTTTTCTCAGCAGAAGGAACTGTTGTCCGAAGCTGGTGCTTGAAAGCCAGGCGTCGTCATCGTTACCCTTTGTGCTGCCATAGGAAACTGAAATGTCGCCTTCCCGCTTGCTTGTGACAGTTCCAGCATCCCCGTCGCTTCCCCTGGATTCCAATGCTGCGAGATGGGAAACCATCAGAGAAAGCGCATAGACGTAGGCTTTCTTGAAATAGCAGGCGCTTACATGGTGAGAGGCTCCCATAATCCAGGCGTCAAGTCGCTTGCTGTCCGCGTGTTCAGGGGGAAGGTAGGCGACAAGCTCTTCCTTCTGCTCATCACTTATTGGAAGCGGAATCATTTTGCTTTTTTGCCTCCATTTTTTCGTTCATTTCCTTTTGCTTGGCCTCGTCCCATTGCACGTCAAATTCGTCCAGTTCCTTCTTCCTTGCTACCGCGGCCTTCTTTACGCCTGCGCTAGTCTTTTTGACGCATCCTTCTATTTCATCGACAACCTTCTGGGTGTTGGCCTTGGAAATGGCAATTTCGGCTACGCTGGGTGTTATCTTTTCCATGAAGGAGAGCTTGCCCTGGTTTTCCAGCGCCTTGATGATGGGGTGTTTCCTGTCAATAGCCCCGTCCGGAACGACATTGGAACCCGGCAGGAGCAACATGGATCCGATGTGGACGGTACATTTCTGGTTGTTCATGACTAGCATGGCGTCAAATCCTGTAGGCGAAAAGTGGGAAAGGTGAAAAAAGAGCTCCACCGCGACGGAAGGCTGGCCCTGTTAGGGAAAACGTCGCGATGGAGCCGGGGAGGGGATTCTTGACTAGAGTCCGTCTGCGTAGGCTACGGCGTTAATGTTCTTGAATGCTACGCCACCCACGCGACAATAGCAGGGAACCTTGTAATAAAGGGAATCCTTCTGAGGCGCGTCCTGCTTGAAGGGAATCGGCAGGCATCGAGTGACGACGCTTGGACTGTACTTGTAGATTACCGCACGTGTAGCGCCATCTACACCGGCATCATCGAGCTTGGAACATTCGCGCCAATTGACAATACCCTGACCTTTGAAAACCTTTTGCAGATATTCAAGGATGGTGATGTCTCCCCCCTTTTCATCCTTGGGGGTGGTTGACAGATAGACGAATGCGTCATGGGGAAGCAAAACGGTATCTGCCTTGACAGTGCGGTGGGTGTTGGTACGAACTGTGTCGATCATTGCCTGGAATGTTGCGATGATTTCGGTCAAGGACTTTCCCTTGATGGCCGTTCCGCCAGATGTTCCCGTAGGCACGACCACCAACGGAATGTTGGGGTTATTGAGGAAACCCGTTGTATTTGCTTCCTTGTCGCCAACGAAAAGAACCTCATCGACTTTTTCATCAATCTTGCGACGGGCGGTATCTGCCTCATCGCGTGAAAGGTCAATGCCTGCAGTAAGCCACTGCATGAGTTCAAATTCGCTGTAACCATAGGAAAGGCCCCATTCGCGAATATCGTTTGTCTTGATTTCAACACCGCGGCTGATAGGAGGAAAATCATCCCTATAGTCGCTAATGAGCTTTGCAACGCCCATTTCGTTGACAATCTTGTAACTCCAGGAACGCAGCCACATACCCATACCAGTCTGTGCAGGAATCAAGCTGAGTGCGTCAAGATTTTCGCGGTCAAGGCCGTAAGTTTCATTGATGATTGTGTTGAACAGGCGGCTAATCCTGTTGAGTTCGTGATCCTTAAAATTCATGCGTTCTCCTTTTGGTGCCTATGCGATTTCAAGTTCAGCCAACCCGCCATCAGCTGCGTCGGTCTTGAACATTCCGCCCACAATCTGGGTGCCACCCGTTGCCGTTGCTGTAAAGGCATTGTTGGTGTCGTTGACGTAGGCGTCATCGCCTGCCTTGACTTCTCCAAGTACACGAACCCACAAGCGCCCTTTCTTGACGACATTGATGGTCATGCCCGCCTTGTAGCTGTCGTTAAAGAGGGTTCGCTGTGCGATGCCGAGAAGTTTTCCGTTCTCCGGCTTATTCACATAGACCTTACCAGCTTCGTCAGCTTCGCCTGTCTTGATCCAGAGAGGGAAACCTCCTTCGGAGTCCTTGTCTTCCTGAATCACCCCTGTTTCAATGGAGTGGGGTACAAACGGAAACAAAAGCCCTGGAGCTCCAATTGCTCCATATTCCATTTCAAAAGCCATACGCTAGGCCTCCCTTGCAAAACTTGCGATGTTCAGCTTGTTGTACTTGTCGTTCATGGCTTCGAACGCCTTTTCCGTATCAGCATCATCCTTGAACTGTGTCATGTCTGGGGCAAACGGGGAATTCTTGGGAGGCTCATCAGAACCTTGGGCAGAATCCTTCAGCTTTTGAACGGCGGCTTCATAGGCGCCAGCCATATATTCTGCGCTCCTGCCGTCAAGAACCATCTGGGGGTAGGCTTTCTTGACCATGGCACTACGGATAGCCTCTACGCTGTCACTTGCCTTGACTTCTACGCCAAACTGCTTGGCACAATCGAGCAGGGCGACCTTCTCATTTACAAGACGGGCAATTTCGCTTTCATCCTTGAGTCTGGACTTGAGCTGGTCTCGTTCAGAAATTGCTGCATCACGGGAAGCAGTCATGGAGTCCAGCTTGCCTTGAAGCGTCTTGGATTCCTTTTCAGCTTCGTCACGGGCCTTTTGTGCAGCATGGAGCGTTTCAATAACTTTTTCGTCGGCCTCGTATTCAGCACCGTCAATAATGAGCTTTCTTGCCATTTCATTCTCTCCCGCCCCTAGGGGGGCATTGTCGTTTACATTGAAAATTCTGTCGAAGTCGGCACTGTCGCCGATTCTAAAGCGCACTCCGTCGCCAGCTCGCCCTTCGCGAACGAGAGCGATATGGTTGTAACGGATATCCTTCATGGCTTCGTCATAGGCGACGCCCTGCCAGTTGCCCTTGCCTCGTTCCAGCCCGGCATCGTATCCGCAGGAAACAGCCCTTACGCGCCCCTCGCGCATTTCCTTGATGGCTTCTGCGTCCGTGATTGTCATTGTGACATATGCGTTCAAACCGTCCCAGCTTGCATCCGTTCCGGTAAAGCCTACCTGGAGTTTCTTGGCGTTCTCTGGGGAAACGTCCTGCATGGGGTGAAGTAAGGTGACTGGTTTTGAATTGAGGCTCAGGATGCTGTCCTGTGCAGAAACTTCCTTGACCGGGCGCAGTCTGCGCTTGATCCCATCCGTAGTCATGTAGCTGAAAACGCCCGCGCCTGTGACGCGGATTTTGCCCGTGAGATAGCCCTCCGGGGTAGTCCTGAAAACAGTCTGGTCGAAGTCGTTATAGTCGCGGAGCGTTTCGTTCATGCCCCAAATTTAGAGGCGCAAACAGGCTATACGGGGGTTTCACCTAAAGGCATATAAACAGCCCCAAAAACACCAAAAAACAGCGGAAAACGCCGCTACAAGCGCGGTACGCTACCCCACAATTGATTGAATTTGTCTATGATTTGTTAAAGGATAGTTGAATCAAGGAGTTTGTACATGATTCCCGAATTGTTTTCTGTAGGTAAATCACTCAAGGCTGTTTACGATTTTTCGCAAAAGGCGTCAAATTTCTTTTTGACAAAAAAAATAGATGCTTTCAACGAAAACCCGCAAAGCGAAAAGTCAAAGGAATTTTGGGCGAAATTAAAAGATGATTATCAAGAATTTGAAAAAATTATGGAGCTTCTGATTCATCATTTAATTTCAGCAGAATCTACCGTAAAAGCCAAATACATAAGAAATTTAGTGGATTCTTATAGTGAAGGAAAAATTGACTGGCTAATGTTTTGCCGAATGAATTTTATCCTTAGTCAAATTTACACCTTTGATTTAGAAAAAATAGTTGAATTCTATTATGGCAGTGAGTCCAAATTAGAAAAGAATGATGAAGAACGTTTTTTTACTTTAGGCTTGGTAAATCATGTTAGAAATCGTTCTAACGTCGTTGATTTAGCAATGACGAAAGATTTAGAAGTCAAATACGAGAAAAATGACTTGGGAGAGATTTTTGTTGATTGTGTTCTTCATGATGAAAAAATCAAAATTTCCCAGCGACACCAGAAGGATGTAGAGAAATCCTTTGATTGCTACAATAATGTAATGAAAAATTTATTGCATCATAAATAAAATCCAATCCGTAAAATCTAAAAACGATTACTGATTCTAAAAAATCATTATGAAGCCCCATTTGGGGCTTTTTTTGTGGCAAATATCACTTGTATAACACAAGGTGTATCATATGGGAAAAGTACTTGCTGAACCGGTGGTTGAGGCTGTGTTTGCCAAGTGCCGTTTTGACTGGTTTTTGTATGATTCTGCCGGGATGGAGTTTGATTTCTTTAATATCTTTTGTTATGAAAGTTTGCCTATGAAGAGGCCTGGGAACAGGGCGTATTCCGTAGGTATGATTTAGATTTTAAAATTAGGAGATTCTGTATGAATACGATTAAGAAAATTGGTTTGGTGAGCGCGGTCGCTTTTGCGCTGTTCGCCTTTAACGCCTGCGGCGATGACTCGGGCTCCACCAGCGCATCCGGTGAAAACAGTGCACTGAGTTCCGCTGTTGAGGAGGATGAATCATCCTCCAGTATCAACGACGACTCTTCCTCTTCCGTCATTCCAGACTCTGACCTGGAATCCAGCAGTTCCACGAAAACTAAAGGATCCTCCTCCAGTGTAAAAGGCTCTGAGTCAACAGGGGCGTCTTCATCAAGCAGAATAACAAATTCATCATCCTCTACTTTAATTTTGCCTTGTGAAGCTGCAGAAGAAGGTGAAATAATGACGATTTTAAAAACTGGAATTGATTATATCTGCACAAATGGTTTTTGGGTAGAAATACAATCTTCTAGTTCAGCGACATCCAGCAGTAGCTATTACGACATGTCGGAGCAGTTCAATCCGGACATAGAATATGGCTCCATGACAGACCCCCGCGATGGCAAGGTCTATAAAACTGTAAGAGTGAAGTACGGATATAGAGATATTGATTCTGTCACTATTTTTGCAGAGAATTTGAATTATGGAGAAATGATTTTAGGAGGGGGCACTCAAGGACGGGGCACTAAGTATTGTTACAACGACGATCCTTGGTATTGTGATAATGGATTCGGGGGACTATATAGTTGGAGCAATGCTATGAATTTCCCTGCAGCATGCGACAGCAACGCCCTTGGTTCTGCAATATGTCCTGAAAAATTTAACTACACATACAAAAATGAACAATTTGAAGGTTTAAGCATGTTTGTCCATCATCAAGGCATTTGCCCAGATGGTTGGCATGTTATGAATAAGGATGTGTGGGACATCTTGCTTGAAAGATCCGGCGAATCATTTTTCGCATCCACATACGGCTCCAAGGCGGTATTTTACAGATCCAATGAATACGGGGTATCCATACTTCCTGGTGGGTACTGGAATGAAGAATTTAAGTCAATTGGACAAACAGCGATTTTTTGGACTCCCTCTCAATCAAGGGATTATCCTGAACGCGCGAACTATATAGGCATTCACAGCAGTAGCTTTAATCGAAATCAAGCACTTCCTAAGGTTCAAGGATATTCTATTCGCTGCGTCCAAAACTATGATAGGGAATAATTAATTACAGAATTTTTCAAGAGAAATAAGGCCGTCCATTTGTAGCCAACGGGGATTATATGTCCAAAAAGAATAAAAATCACAAAAGAAACATCAATTTCAAAGTTGAATCCCTTGAACCGCGCTTGATGATGGACGGTTCTCCATCCGATACGGATTGGTGCAATGAACTTGATGATATCAATATTAGCTCATATACAATTCCTACATTGGATAGCGAGTCTATAGAGGGACTTGTCGTTTATGAAGAAAACGATAGTGAATCTGTCGCAGAGACAATGTCTTTAGCAGACGTTCTTAAGTCAACAAAAATTGATTTTTCTTCGGAATTCAATAATGTAAAGGCATTCATAAATTCAACAATAAACGATTTAAAAAAAGAATCCACAGATTCTTCCGATATGTTTCAGTTAGATGCCACAACTCTTTGCAACCGTCTAAAAAACGATAATACAAACAGTGCGTGGGGATTTGAAGAACGCCAAGGAAAAATAGAGGTAACGGTTGTAATTTCTACAAAAGTATCAATAAGCGAAAACTCCAAAATCGTTCCTGACATCGCCGAAAAGACCAATATTGACGTTATCTTTGAAGAGTTGAATGCTTCTGGTATTACCGGGAATAGTTTTTTAAAATTTTTCATAGATGGAGATGCCTCAAGTGACATTGAAAAATCAATGGAGACACAAGTTGCATTTCGTTTTAAGCAGGATCTTTCTTCATCAGAAACAAAAAATGCAAAAATTGGAATTTTGGAATTGCAATCTATTGCAGATGTCAATGAAAATGACCCTGATTTGGAAATAATTGGAAGATATACCGTAGATAAAGATGGAAATAAAACATTTAATACAACTTTTAATTACGACCTAGATTTCAAGGTAAAAGATGATTCAAGTTTTTTAGGTTCTGATGCCAAGGTGACTGGTTTTGATGTCGATGATTTAACTTCGTTGAAATATAAGAGCGTTTCTTCTAGCATAGATTCCCCACTTTCTGCAAAATGGGAAAGTGGGGACGCAACTCATGATGAAAACGATCTGATATCTTCTTTCGCAAATATCCAGATGGGAAATATCCTTAACCAGCTGAGCTCTGTTTCTAAGTTGCTGCAAAATGCGGAAACAGACGTCCTAAACAATAATTTTGAAGGTCTTATCGACCAAAACGCATCCTCATTCTTAAGACTATCGACCTTCTTTGACGACATACTCAAGACCCCTCCGCGATCCATTCAGGATTTATTGAATGCCTGTTCTTTCCTTAAAATTGAATTTGACGGTAATGGAGACTTTTTCAATTTAGTGTTCTCGCCGTCCCATAACAAGACGGCAAAGGCTGCATTGGCAAATGAATTCCTTGAGCAGATATCCAAAAATTTAAGTGATTTTACAAAGGGTAACCTAAGTCTGAGTCTTGATTCTTCCTTGAATTTGACTTTAAAAGTGCCAATGACAGGGGATAATTCCATAGATAAAGACACCCTCTTGAGTGACCTTGGAATTGATATTAATAATGTAGATAAGAAAACAATTATCGGAGATTCCAATGCAGTCATGGCGACCTATGCATTAGAAACATCCAACGTCATTAACAACAATATTGGTTTGAAGCTGATTGTCAAAGAAAATAATGGTGCTGAAAGAGCATATACCGGAACCATAAGTAAAAATAGTACTGTTTCAGATGTCGGAAACTATGTAGTTACTACGTTAAATGGCGCCTATAAGGATTCAACAGGCAAATCTACCTCACCTTTTACATCAGTAAGTGACAAAAATAGATATGCCATTATAGCCGATTTGGCGTCAACAGCAAGTTTCCTTTCCTTAGGTTTCACCACAGGAGATTCTAAGGAAATTGGACTTTTGGGCACACAGCTGTTTAAGCAGGCTTATTTGATTGACTGCAATAAAACTAGCACTAAAATTGGAAATAAATCCATTTCCATAAAAAAATCTGATTCAAACAATAATGAAGGAGATCTTGTTGTTGCGATCAATGATTTTTTGATGGGTGACTCTGCATACGCAGACTATTCTGCAGTGAAAATCGGAAATAAAATCTTCATCATCTATCAACCTTCTGGAGCTTCTAATTCAAATCCATGGTCCCTTTTTACAGAAGCTGGTGGTGAAACCAAGCTTGTCGCAGTATCATCTACATTACCGATTGATGTTCCGAGTAAAGCATTTACCATAACCATTGACGTAAACAAAGGAAGCGATGACTCTGTTAATGATAGATATAACTTAAGCTTTGAAGACGGTGACTTTAAAGGATGTTATACGGTAAATGACGTTGAAAAAGTTGTTTCCAAAAAACTGAAAGAAGAACTTGGAAAAAATCATGAAAAACTTATTCAAACAGCCGTTCGTGATGAAAGAATTGTTTTCTATTGCGACGATTACATCTTTAGCGTGAGTGGAGCCGATTCATTAGGGATTACTGCAGGCCAAACATCTAACCGAGAATGTGTTGAAATAATCTTTGATGATGATTCAAAGACTCGTCTTGATTTATCTACACTTTACTCTAAAATAGATGTAACGATAGATGACGTTTTGGAAGAAATCGCAAACCAGTTCAATCTTAAGAACTGTGGCTCAGTTTCTGTCAACGGCTTGACCTTGAAATTTTCAGGTTGTAAAGTAAAGTCCATAGAAAATGCTAACGGATTTAGCCTGGTAACATTGCTTGGTCTAACAGCAGATCAAGATGGTGCAACAGATTCTTTTACAGTAAAGGGGCGAAAGAATTCTCAAATTGAAATAGCCCAACTAGATCTCAACATAACTGAAAAACTAACTGGAAAAGGAAAACTTGTATCGGGAGTCCTCGGCATGGTCGGCGTTGACTTGACTGGAGAAGTGGGAGTCTCAGCAACTAGAACGTTCTCTCTAAAGGATTCCGAGACCATTATAGATGCTGTTAATTTATACGATGATGATGGAAATGTAACGGAAGATGCTTTTGCTTCTAGCAGCTGGAATTACGACAAAGTTGATGGATATACAAATTCTATTGACATTTTGCATAAAAACGGATTGAATGAACATGCTGCAACAATGTTGGCCAATGTCAGTCTTTTAAAAGGATCTTTGCTAATACCTTCTGTGGTAAATAAACAGCAACTGTCAGCTGAAGAGGCTCTTTTCAAAAATGTTTCTATGTCCACCTTGTTGGAGAACGTCAAGGACTCTCTTCAAAAGACTTTTTTACAAAATGTTCTAGGCTACGGAGAGGATGCTCCAGATTTTAACAATCTATCAAATACACTGCAGGTACTAAACCAAAAGTTACCCTTGTTTGGCAAGTCTGCCCCGGAACTTTTAGGTCTCATCAATAAAGTCAACGATGTTATCAGTAACATCTCCGCAAATCAGCCAAAGACTCTTCAGGAACTGAACGCAAAATTGCAAAAACTTTTAGGTGCAAGTCTCTACTTTATCTTTAATGAGACAAGTGTAGATTATACTTTTAAGTGGGATGCAAACTATAACCATCAATCAATTCCTGTCAGCAACTTCTCTCTTGTAGATAGTATCAATATTGGCGGTAATGCAGAAATTTACATGAATGGTTCTCTAAATATTGAACTTAAGTTCAATATGGCGATGACCGAAGGTAAAACTCTAGCTGTACCAACGCTTAAAGAAGATTCTTACATAAACTTTGACGTTCAGTTGATTGGCAAGCCTCTTTCTTTTGATTTGTCTGTTGCCCTTGGCGATTATAGTGGTTCCCTACTTCAGGTGGTAAGCGAAAGCAATGGCACAAGTTACCTTTGCGTAGCAATCAACGAAACATTCAAATACAAGAAAACTTCGACAGATGAAGATTCTTCCTTGGAATGGGTAAACGAAAAGGATGATTGCAAAATCGGTGGCGAACTGCATATAGAATGCCTTGGTCTTGACGCAGGAACCATTAAACTTGGAGTAATGGGACAAAATAACATTAATAGTTGGGATGGAACCAATGGCCTTGGAACATTCAATTTAGCAGATATCGTTGAAGGAAAAGTTGGTGTGAAGCTTCCTGGGTTCTTTGATGATAAGGAATTTGAAAAAGGGAATTCCAGTGCCGGCTCAATAGTTCTTGATTTGAGCGATATTGAAACTGATTTTGAGAAGATAGACTTTTTTGGACAAATCCGTCTTGTTACAGATGCCTTAAGTACTGTTTTACGAAAGGCCCAAAGTAGCTTAAACAAGACCTTTCTTTCGGATTCCTTGAGAAAAATCCCGCTGGTAGGCGATTCCATTGTGAGTGCAGCCGATTGCTTGACTGATTTGGATGAAAAGTTTATTGAGCCTTTGCGCAAATTTGCCTATAGTACTCAGGATATGAATGCTGCATCTGTTGCTGCGGCCTTGTATTCAATTCTCCAAAAAACAGGATTGCTAGGCACTTTGAGTAAAGAAGTGAGCGATACACAAAGTGTTGCTTGGGCAGGAAGTATTTTTAATAAATCTTACAATGACAAAAACGGCAAACAGTGCATTCAGTACAATGAGTCTGGAGAATCTGTGGAATGGCGTTTTTGTCTAAGTGGAAGTTACGATTTAGACGCCAATGCCGACTTTGATTTAGGACTTCCCGGTCTCGGACTTGCCTCGAAGGGTGGTGTTGATTTAAAACTGGAATGGAAATGGTACTTAGGCTTTGGTATTTCAAAAAATGGGGCCTACATTCTGCTTTCAAACGGAAGTGATGAGGGGAATGCTGATAAAACCATTGTTGTCGATGGAATAGAAAAATTGACTGAAGTATCTGAAGATTCCAGTACAAAGACTATGCAACTATCCGGTGATGATATCTTGGTAACTTTGACAGTAACACCGAATGTTGATTTGAAAGGTTCTTTAGGATTTCTCCAGATGTCTGGAAATCTCGTAAAAGAAAAAAACGGTAATTCAGGAACCTATGAAAACATTGCCGAAGGTGATACAACGTTTAGTCTTTCTTTGGGAATTGATTTAAATGACGGTCAAAACGAATCAAAGAATGCAAAAAATGATAAAAATGTTGATGCAAATGTAGATACAAAAATTAGCGTAAATAACGTGGCTAGGGACCTGTCTCTGGAAAGTAACCTGGATGGCAACCTGGACCTAAACATCAAGATGACTTTAGGCTTTAATACAGACTGCGTTGACATAGGCTTCCCTGAAATCGGAGCGATATTCAGCCTCAAATGGGATGCTAGCTTCGGTAAACCCTCTGGAGATATTTCCTATGCAGGCTTAAAGGATATTAGTTTTAATGCAGGCGCCTTTGTAACTCGGACACTTCAGCCTGTACTTCAGAAAATTCAAAAGGTTATTGACCCATTGATGCCTTTGATTGAATTTCTGCAATCAGAAATTCCTGTATTGAGTTCTCTGCCTAAAGGCGGTAGCAAAATGACGGTACTTAGCCTTATTCAATCTGTAGGAAGCGCTAAGGGCTTAAATCTTGGAATGCTTGATGATATAGTCAATATTGCGAAAACAATTGATAAGGTTTCAGATCCTAGTTTTGCTTTAAATCGGATACGACTAGGATCTATTGATTTTCTAGGAATAGATGAAGACAAAAATGAATATGTAAAAGGAATCCTTTTTGGAACTAGATCCTTTGATATTAGCCTATTTGACACATTAAATTTATCCGAAAATGATGATGATTGGACTTCCTTAAAAAATAAAGCACGACAGGACCTGTCTATACTATCATTCCCATTTTTGCAGGATGAAAATACTAAGGAATTTTCTCTGCAAACTTTAGCAATGTCAACAGTTAAGCTCCTTTTTGGTCAGGATGTCTCGTTGATTGAATATGACATGAGTCCCCTCACATTTGACTTTGACTGGAGCAAGAGTTTCGCCATTGTCGGCCCCCTTTGTGCAGACATCGGTTTTAATTTTGGTGTGAACATAGACCTATGCTTTGGCTATGATACCTTTGGCCTTCGTTCTTGGAAAAATAGCGGTTTTAAGGACCTTTGGGCACTTACAGATGGTTTTTATATTAACGATTTGAAGGACAACAAGGATGTAAGCGAAGTTGTTTTCTTCTCCGGCATCAATGCCGGTGCTAGTGTCGCAGGTCGTGCTGGCATCAACGTGGGTGTAAACCTCAATTTGAACCTGAATTTTGACGATCCCAACAACGATGGTAAAATTCGACTAACTGAACTAGCGGACAACCTTGCTCGCAGTCCACTAGCTATGTTTGATTCTTCAATGACAATGCAGGCTCGAGCTTACGCCTACCTTGACTTATTCTTCTACCGTAAGGAATGGAACCTGTGGAAGAGTGGAGCTTTGGAATTGTTCAATACTGACTCTACTAGCAAGGATACACCAATAGTAGCTACAGAACAAAATGGTGATGTGGTGGTAAATGTGGGTCTCTACGCTGAAAAACGTCTTAACGGAGATTTAAGTGATGGTTGCGATAAGGTAAATGTTGTTTGCTCTGGAGATATAGCCCAAATAACCATTGAAGGTTCAAATATAATAAAAACGACAAAGGAATATGTCCTCAATGGTAACACACTCTATGTGTATTCCGGAAAAGATAATGATGAAGTTATTATTTCCGGAAACGCAAGTTTTAATATAGTAATTGAAGGCGGAAATGATGATGATTCAATTGATCTAAGCGGTCTTACTCTTGCTCCCGGTTTCTACGCTGTAGTTCTTGGAGGAAACGGAAACGATTATATACTTGGCTCAAAAGGAAGCCAGAATTTTCTCTTTGGAGGAACTGGCCGTGTAGATATTAAGGAGACTGATGGTAAGAAGTATGTTTCATTAGCAGAAGTCTATCCAGATTCTACGAATGACGGAAATAATGTAATTGTCGGAGGCAAGGGAAAGAACTTCATATTCGGAGGAATCGGGAACGATTATATCTTGGGTGGAGTTAACACTCTTGACAATACTACGGAAAACCATCTTTTTGGAGATTTTGGTAGTGTCATGTTTGACGCGACATCTAACCTTATTCAAACAAATCGATATGATCTTTATGAAGACGGTGGAAATGATACCATCCTTGGAGGCAATGGAAGGGATTACATCTATGGTGGTGCAGGGAATGACAGTATTGATGGACGTGAAGGTAATGATGAAATTCATGCCGGTAAGGGAAACGATGTCGTTTACGGTGGTTCGGGTAGTGATGTAATTTACGGAGATGATGGCGTTGATGTGATATTTGGCGATTCCGTGAATTCTGGATTTATTATTGCCGAAGAAAATAATATGACGACGGCAGCAATGCCGTATGCTTATGTTTCAGAAGAGCTGAAGAAAAGTCAAGATTTGTCGACGACTGTTGATGACGGAAATAACTCGCCACATAAAAAACTGGCAACGTATGACTTTGTAACCCATTATGGGAGTGACAATCAAAGTGTTTCTACATTTGTCACCCGTGCAAATGAAGTGTATTCCGCACAATTGTCTTCTGGTGAAGATACGGAACCAGAAGTAGAATCATTTGATGATATTATAAATGGAGGTAATGGTTCCGACATTATTTTAGGTAATAGCGGAAACGATATCATTGAAGGCGGCGCTGGAAATGATTTAATTAAAGGTAATGAGGGTGATGATATCATTACAGGTGGCTTTGGAGAAGATTTGCTAGTTGGCGGTCAAGGTAATGATATTCTTGATGGTGGTGCCGGGAACGATATTGTGTTCGGCGACGATGGAATTAATGGATTTGCAACAGACCAGAAGGGAACTTCGAAATTATTTTCCAATCTGGAAGACAGCGAAGCGAGAAAGAATCAGGGTCTCGTATTTGGAGACACCATCAATTCTTTTGTAAAGAATTTCGGAATACGTGCGGATGCAAAGTCGAGTACAAGTGGTGGAGCCGACACGATTATTGCCGGGAACGGCAGCGACATCGTGGACGGCCAGAGCGGCGACGATTCCTACATTGTGAACATGATGGGTGGCGGCAACCGCGCTTACACCAATGTCATGGATTCTGGCGAAATTGACGCTGCGGATTCCCTGACAATAAATGGAACTATCAACGACGATCAGTTCCTTGTTCGCGCATCGAATAGCGGTTTAGGCATGGTCGCCATGCTCCCTGAATTGGGAGGAAACGCTAACGACACAAGCGTCAATAGCCTGATTGAGCGAGTAAACTTCTGGAATGTGGGTGGAGGTAAGACCGGCATAGAAAACCTCGCCGTTAATGCCGGTGCCGGAGACGACAGGATTTCCATTGATGGGACCCTTTCTACGATCTCCATTGACGCCGGTGCCGGTAACGATACTGTAACGGTCGGCCAGATGTTCAATTCCGAAAGAACCACCGATACGGGGCTGAGCAATGTACAGCTCAAAGATATTTTTGATACGACTCGGACAACGCAGGGCTACCTGAGCAATGGTGTCGAACATGCTACATCTATAATTGGTGGCGAAGGTGACGATACTTTCAACGTACTGCATAACAAGGCTGCCGTATCTCTTTCTGGTGGACTTGGTGACGATACGTTCAATGTCGCCATGTATCAGAAGGATGAGGGCGAAGGTAAAAAGTCGATTGTCGAGAATGGTCCTGTCACGCTGATTGGCGGTGCCGGTACAGACAAGATGAGCATTGCGGGTAGCGAAGGTGATGATTCTTTTGTCATATCGCATGGACGAGTGTTCGGCGAGGGGATTGACGTGCAGTCTGTCAGCATCGAAGACAAGAATGTGTACGGTGGCGATGGCGACGATTCCTTCTATGTGCTGGATACAGAAGAGAATGAAGTGACAAAGCTCTATGGCAACAAGGGCAACGACAGTTTCCACAATGGAGGCGTGGGTTCCGCCGATATGCCTGCGTTCCTGAACGCTACGGCGACGGATTCCGAAGCTATAAATGTCGTGTTTGTTTCTACGGAAGACAACTCTGTGGTACTTGACACCCCGTATGCGACTCTGCCGGAAAATGGTAGCACAATCAACGCCTATGCACTTAAACTTGACAGGGCTCCCAAGGCTGACGAGATTGTTTCTGTCACTGTATTCGCCCCTGTAGCGACAACGGAAGCCCATGGCCGCGGTGACCGTGAAGTTTGGCTTGTAGATGGGGAAGATAAACTCTGTAAGTCGATTACGTTCAAGTTTGCCGCCACGGCGGACTTGGCTAAAGGTACGGTTGCATGGAATGCCTTGCAGACGGTAAAGGTGAATGCTATTGGCGACTCCGTTCGTGAAGGCGACGACTATTTCTCGCTGCTGCATAACGTTGTGCTGACGCCAGGTTCAAGTACAGAGGCTTCGAAGGTGAATGCCTGCAAGAATGCCCTTGTATTCCTTGACGAAATCGATAATGAAGCGGACTCCGATAATGAAGTGGACTCCGATAGTGAAGCGGACTCCGATAGTGAAGCGGACGTCGATAGTGAAGCGAACGTCGATAACAAGTTCTCTGTAACACAGGAAGTTGTCGTGACCGGCTCGGATGTTTCAAAAGGCTTTATTAATGTTGGGTTACGTTCTTTGCCAGGAGTTGAAGAAATCGATGCTTGGTTTATGAAGGACGGTGCTCCTGTTTCTATAAATTCTTTAACTCGTGGTGCAGAAAATAAGCTGACGATTAATGTAAGAACGCTGAATTTGACATCCGGAACAAGGATTTATCTTAACTACAAGCAGGATCATGTTCTGTTGATTGACGAAAGTGTCGTGCAGATGGCTTACAGCACAGAAGGCATGACCCATGCACTCGTATTTGTCCCATTGGTATATGATGCGAATCTTGGTCATGAAGTATATGACGATTCTCAAGCAAGCTTTATTTACGCTGAAAGTCAGCTTGAAAGCTTGGGGGCAACAGCGGACAATGTCAGATATGTTTACAGGACTGCAGGTACACAGATAATCATCCTTGACAAGATCTCGCTTAAATCAGTTTCTCTCAAGGGAAATGTCTCTTTCCTGCAAGTAAATGGAGTTTTCTCCAATCCGCATGTGATGATTTTTGACGAGGCAAATTCCTTCCAGAATGTTTCCAAGGAAGAAATCATCTCCCATATGCAGGATGATACCATTGAAAACATCAAGGGCGCTTTGTATGAAGACGGCATGGGCAAGGAATTCAGCCTGGAAAATGTCGGACCGGCCATGCTTCATTACAGCACGGAACCGGATGACGATAATGCTGAAAAGAATGTCGCCTCTACTGCAGATAGTTTAAAATGGGCAGACGCAGCCCAGACTGCCGCTGAATATGACGAGAGCCAGAGTGTTGACCGAGTCTTCACCAACAACATGAAGAATGCCAAGGCGGGCGAAAAGAACGACCTTGAATCGTTGACAGGCTCGACAGAGGCCGATGCAGAATGGATTGAATCTGATTCCCAATCTATCCGATTTACCCACAAGGACAGCGGATCGTCTGTTGAAAATCGCATCGGCATAGGCAATATGGAGTATGGCGAGTTCAACCTGGGTACAGGTGCGGACACGGTAGATATACACAAGTCAATCTATCGCGAAGACGGTTTCCAGACCTTCACCGTGGTAAATAGTGGTAAAGGCAATGATGTAGTTACGGTGCACAGCTACAAGGACGGCTCCGATGACCAGCTTGTAATCAACGCTGGCGAGGGGAATGACACAGTGACCGCCACAGACGAGAATGTGACCAGGGAAGGTCTCATTGTGTTCGGCGGTCTCGGAGACGACAGGATTGACATTGGCAGCGACAGTTCCCTGGTCTTTGGCGACCGAGGCCAGGTGCTGTATCACGACGATGACGGCAACGTGGTGACACGCCTTGGCGACGACAGGACCGGTACACCCGGCGTTGATGAGGAAGATGAAGAATGGAATGCTGGCGGTTCCGACTATGCAACAGGCAAGAACAAGGATTCCGAAGCCTACAAGCAGACCGACGGTGTTCGCCGCGGCCCAAGCATCGCCCGCACGGTAACAGAAAGCCAGGGCGGGAATGACGTAATAAACCTCGCTAACGGCAGGAATGTCGTCTTTGGCGGCGTAAATGCAACCCGTACCGACTCTGCGGATGCAAGCAAGCTCGAAAACGAAAAGGAAACAATATCTACCGGCAATGGCGACGACCTTGTCTTTGGCGACGAGGGCTATGCCACCTTTGGCGGACACGCCGCTATAGCAAAAAACCTTGGGCAAGAGAATGCTTCTGAAATCCGCAACGAGGCTACCCTTTCGTTCAATTTCGTGGGTAACTCGCAGAC
>NZ_MWQG01000035.1:0-30503 GCF_002210365.1 Fibrobacter sp. UWH1 | reverse complement strand
CTTGAACGCAAGGTTCGCAGAATGGAGTCGGCAAGCAAGGCAAAAGATGCGAAACTGGCTGCGAGTGAAGCTAAACTGGCCGACCAGGCCAATGCTCTCGCTGAGAAGGACAATGCTCTTGCTGAGAAGGATGCACTGATTGCTGCTCTTCAGGCGAAGCTGGCCGAAAAAAGCAAATAGCTGCTGCGATCATTTCGCATAACGTTAGGACCCCTCGCGGGTTCTTTTTTTGTTTGCGTCTCCCCCGCGCCCCTCCGGTGTCATCCCCGACTTGTTCGGGGATCTCCTTTTTCTCCAAACGAAGCTACTGCGGCTTACAAAGGCTTTTTCGCACACTCAAAAGTCCTGCAAAGCCTTCCCAAAAGATTGGCTCAGCCCTCGAACTCCTTGCTGCGCTCACGAACCATTCACGATGCTCCGATTTCGCTGATTTTGTAGCCTTGCGATAACATTATTAAGTGTCTTTAGTAAATTTTTTATAATATGTAATAGGCTTTAATCGTAATTTTTTGACTTCTATTTTTGGCTGCGGTTGTATAGGGACTTCCTAAGACTGGGGTTCAATATGAAGAAGTTTGCAATAGCTGTAGCTGCTATTTTACTCTGCGCTGTAGGCGCCACTGCCGTGAATACTTGCACGCCGGGGACTCCGAAGGTGTACGGCTCCCTTACCATAGACACCATGACCGTTGATTTTGGTAATGACGTTGGCAAGTATGTTCGGTGTGTTGCCTATTTTGACGATAAGAGCCCGAATCGTGATTCTACGATTAGTGTTCCTGATACGGAATATGTGGAACATATTATCTATCATCGTGATTTCAGTGGCAATACATATGGAACGGTAATGTTCCCCTTTGAATCCACTCTTTTTGGTGGTGATGGACTTCAGCTTTTTGGCGCGAACGTTTACAAGTTTGTAATGCTGAAACGTTATTGTCCACAATGCGTTGTGCAGGCTGTTGTCGATGAAGTAAAAAGAGCTGATACCTTGGAAGCCAATACCCCCTACATTGTAAAGGTTGGTGGTGTTGATGGGGCTAGTCAAATTGAATTTCGACAGACCTATGAAAATTTCCTGAAGGTACCAAGCTATCCGTTGAGCACCAAGGGTGGAAATAACGGGGTCGTCGTGTCCGAAGACGAAGATTCCAAGGGCTGGAAATTCGTTGGCACTTACAGCTACAAAAAATGGGTGGCTGGCGATAAGGATCTCGGCCGCGTGTATGGCTATGCCGCCGAAAAGCGTGAAGCCACGGATGGCAAGAAAAAAGTTTCTGTTGGCGACTTTGTGAAGGGCTCTGCCGGCGCATTTATCCGCCCCATGCGAGCTTACTTCTGCAACAACTGCGCAACTGGCAAGTTCGTCGGTATGAAGGCTGCTGCAAAGCCGGAGGAAACAGCCTCCCTGGATGAGGAACTTCCCGAAAAGATTGAAATTGTCATTCGCGGAAGCGATGGCGACTTGACCCCCATTGGCGTGATGAATACCCGCACTGGAGAAATCTCGACGGATGATAATCTCTGGTTCGACATGAAGGGCCGCAAGCTGAACAAGAAGCCTACCGCCAAGGGAACTTACTACAACAAAGGCCAGAAGGTCGTCATCAAGTAGGGGAGAACCATGAAGAAAGAATATGTAGCCCCGAAGATGGATGTTCTGGAAGTTTGCGTAAATGCCGCACTGCTGCAAGGCTCCGGTACCGAAGGCGGCCCCGACGCTACCGAATACGATGGCGAATTCGGTTTTGACTACAATCCCGAAATGAACAAGAAAGCCTAATTGTTAAAATTTGCAGTAGAAATGCTCGGCCAGGTGGCCGGGCATTTTTCGTTCTGTAAAGTGGTTTCTTTTTTCCGAAATTTTTATTTATCTTCAAGGGTATGACATTCCTGCTTGTGGTCATATATGTCGCCTTTATCGGCTTGGGTCTCCCGGATACGATTCTGGGGGCGGCATGGCCCTTGATGCAGACTGATCTGGCGGCCCCTCTTTCTGCGGCGGGAATCCTTTCGATTATCGTGAGTGTCGGGACGATAATTTCCAGCCTGATTACGCCTACGTTGATGCGCAGGCTTGGTACGGGCAAGCTGGTGGCGATTAGCATTTGCTGTACTGCAGTGGCTACGGCTGGATACGGCCTTGCGACCGCTTTCTGGATGATGTGCGTCTGTGCCATACCCATGGGCCTTGGTGCCGGAGCCATCGACGTTGCCCTCAATAACTTTGCGGCAATCTATTTGGAATCAAAGCACACCAACTGGCTGCACGCCAGCTGGGGCGTCGGGGCCTGCCTGGGGCCTGCAATCCTGTCGGCTTCCGTTTTTGTGGGGGCGGGGTGGCGAGGTGCCTATGAACTGAATGCAGTCTTGCTCGGAGCCATCGTGGTGATGATGCTGGGGGCTCTCCCGTTGTGGAAACGTGTCGAAAAAACGAGGCCAAGTAGCGAGAGTGGGCGAGGCAACGGTTCCGAAAATCGTGGTGGCAAGACCTCCGCTCCGGTGGAAAATGACATATCCTTGCGGGCGGCCCTTCGCGTACCTGGCATGAAGCTTTCCTTCTTAACGTTCTTCTTTTATTCTGCCCTGGAAATTTCCACTAGCCTTTGGTGTGGAACTTATTTGGTTGCCCGCGGCTTTGCTCCGGAGATTGGTGCTTTGGCGGTTTCTCTGATGTTTGCTAGCGTCATGGTTGGGCGTGTCGCCAGCGGATTCTTTGCCATCAAGTTTACGGATATGCGCCTGGTGCATGCGGGAATCGCCATTGTGATTGTTGGCTGTTTTACTTTGATCCTTCCGTTGCCGTTATGGTTCACGCCTCTTTGCATTTGTTTGCTTGGTTTGGGCTGTGCCCCTGTTTATCCATCCTTAATTCACGCGACTCCGGCCCGTTTTGGGGAAAATCTTTCGGGGCGCGCCATCGGCATTCAGATGGCAGGCTCCTATGTGGGTTCCGTGTTGATGCCGCCCGCCTTCGGCTTCGTTGCCGCTCATTTTTCTGTGATTCTCTGGCCTGTTGCATTGGCGATATTTGTGGCGTGCCTTTTGGTTTGCGTTTGCCTGTTGGATTACGTTACCCGTAAGAAGTTGAATAATGCATTCGCTGCCGAACGCATCATGGACGTACTGCATCAGGTGTCTGCAATGAATGCTGCCCGCAACAGGATACGCCGCCGCCGTCGCAAGGATCGCCGAAAGGCTAGACAAATTCAGCTGCGTAAAGCCAGAAAAAATCAGTGACTTTGATGATTGATAACTAGGTTAAGGGAATCTTAGTTGTTAGATTTAAGGGTGAAGGCTATGATGAATAAAATTTTATCTCTCGCTGTCTTAGGTTTCGTCGGAATTGCAAGTGCTTTTAACTGCATCGATGCCGTAAGATTGGTGAATATTACAGAACAGATGTTGTTCTCTCTAGATGAATCCGTTCGTCTCGATAGTAATAAATCTGTGAATCGAGATGGTGTTTCTGGAACGACCTATAATTTTTTGTGGAACGGACCTTACCTTGAATCTTACAGTGGAATAAGAATTCTTTCTGATGGATCGTCTGCAATGAGCTCGGTTGTTCCTTTTTATGTAGAAAAAGAAAGTGAGCTGAAGAAAACAGGCTTTGAAATCCTTTTGTCAAAGGAGCTGAATGACGATACCACGGTTGTTAATCATACTCGATATACCGATGGAAAAAGTTTCGTAAATAGCAGAGGCTTGTTTTTCGGTGAAAATCTTGTCATTGAATTTTTACCGGATGAATCTGCGAGTTCTCTTTTCGATCGTGAGGAATTGATTACAAGGAACGATACCTTGTTCACCAGGAAATGGACAAAAAATAGTTCTGGAGATTTGTACGTTCAGACAGAGTTTATTCTTGCTGTCGATAAAAATGATTCTACCTTGTGTAATCAATGGGTTGTTTTGGCTACGGGAGATACCGTACAGGATCGTAAAGGCGAATTTAAAAAAATAGAAAATGGCTATTCTCTTTTTTTGACTGACGTTGACGAAAATAGCAAGGCCCTTCAACAGTATTTCTTTACTGTGTTGAAGGATGATAGTTCTGTAGAAAATCCAGATACTTCTGCAGCCGAAATCCCCGATATCACAGTGGTTGAACTGCCTAAGGATTCCGTTGTTACGCCTGTGGATTCAGTAGAAACTTCGAAGGATACAACGCTGGCGATTGCGAAGCGGATGAAAGCTGAGCCTGTGTTTAAATCTCGAGACCACTACATCGACCTGAAGGGTCGTCGTTTCTCAAAGCAAAAGAAAGAACTGCCTTACCGCGTTTTATTCTAGTTTTCTAAATTTTTAATCATGGCAAAGAAGAAAAAGTTTTTTAAGTCCCCGGCGCTGGCTCAGGCCAACCGCAGCAAAGAAGATCGCCTTCGCGATACCTTGACTCAGATCGTTAGCGGTGAAAGCCGCCTGTTGAACCGCCCCGATGACTTGTACGAAACCATCGGCAAGGGTATTGACGATATCGAGGATTGCAAGGATCCCAAGGTTCAGCTGGAACTTTTGGCTTGGACCTTGCGTACCGATTTCGTCTCCTTCAAGGTAGATGACGAAGAAAAGGAATATTGGGACAGCCTGTTCTACGACGCTGGTACGTTCTTTGTGGAAATTGCCAAGCAGTACGAAGACAAGGATTACGTGGCCGACCTGATTCACGACCTGGCCGTGCGCCATGTGGGCGGTGAAGGCCGTTCCGTGGTGTTCCTGAGCCTTGAAGAGGTGATGCCGCTGGAAAGGGCAAGCAAGCTTTTGAATGAACTTGTGGCGGAAGAAGCTCAGTTCGCCGACGAAAACCGCGAAGACGTTCTGGACGCCATTTGCGATATGGCTGACGCTATCAACGATTCTGCAAACTATGCCAAGGCCGCCCTGCTGAAGGATCCGGACAAGAGCAACGCTACCATCATCGACATTGCAAACGCCTACTTCATGGCTGGCGACCTGGTGCTTGCCAAGCAGTGGATGAACGATGTGAAGAATCCCGGCAACGAAGACGAAGAAGCTTACCTTGATTTGCAGGCAGCCATCGCCGACAAGGAAGGCCGCAAGTCGGATTGCCTGAAGATTGCCCGCCAGCTTTACGAAACCTATCCGAGAATCATGAACCTGGGCCGCCTGGCCGCATTGCTTTCGGATTCCGAAGCGGATCAGCTGTTTACCGAACACGAAAAGTTCCGTTGCGGTTCTTCAGCCAATATGGAATTCATGCAGCTTCTGGCAGGCATGAAGCGTTATAAGCAGTTGGCCGGTTATGTAGACAAGTTTGAAGAAGACTTGGCTGGCATGGATGCCGAAGAGCTGAACGAAATTGCCGATGCCGCCGAAAAGGATGGCGAAAAGGATCTGGCCAAGCACATCCGTGACTGGATCGTAGAAGAGCCCGAAGAAGCCGAAGCCTTCGACGACAAGGACTAGGTTCGACTCCGCTCACCTACCGAGGTTTGATTCCGCTAGTCATTGAGCGAAGCCGAAATGTCATCCCGGGCTTGTCCCGGGATCTCCTTTACTCCAACAGCATTTCCTGTGGAATTGCGCCTTCTATTACCAGGAGGCGTCTTTTCATATCTAGGCCCAGCCCGAAACCTACCAAGGCTCCGCCTTTCCCGATAACGCGATGGCAGGGGAGGATCAGCGGAATCGGATTCTGGTGCAGCGCCTGCCCGACGGCTCGCGTGGCCTTTGGACTCCCCACGATTTCTGCGATTTCCTTGTAGGTGCGGGATTCACCGTAGGGGATTTCCTTGAGGGCGTTCCAGACTTTTGTCTGAAATTCCGTGCCGTATAATTTATATGGTATGCTGAACTCTTTCCGCTTACCCGCCAAGAATTCGTTCAACTGAAGAACGACTTTGCGGTAGGCGCGGCTCACTGCCGGCGACATTTCGGATTCAATATCGGCAACGGCGTAAGTGCAGGCCTGAACCTGGCTTGGCTTTGCGTTGTCAGAATTGTAGCGCAGGCTGCAAAGTTTAGACTTCTCGAATACAAAAGTCCATTCGCCCCATAAGTTTCGGTGGCGTATGGTTGTGTATTTTTCGTCTGAAAAGTCCATATCCTGAATATACAAGATTATTTTTTATGTGGATGAAAAAAGGCAGTGCTTTTTCCTTTAAAAAGGATTTTTGACCGCCTTTTTGTTATGTTGTATGTGAATTTTCCTGCAAAACGCACTTGATGTTGAAGAAAATCTCCTTCTTTTTGAAAAAATAGAAGCGAAAATCCTCTTTTTTATGCCTTTTACACGGATAAACTAAAAGAAAGGCGGTGGATTGACCCTAAAAAAGGTATTTCCACCGCCTTTTTTGCTGCGAACTCAGCGAACCACTATCTCAACGGGTATTCCTTGAATTCCTTTACGCCGAATTCCTGACGCAGGTAGTCCCAGCGGACCAGGCGGTTCTTCCAGTAGTACTTGCGGTACAGACGGCGAGCCACGCGGCTTGTGAGTTCGTAGGGAATGGTGTGATGGTCGTCGGCCACGCTTTCCATGGAAATGCGGAAATCCAGTTCGCCGTTCACCACGTCTACGGTTTCACCGACTTGCACGTCGGGAATGTGGCTCACGTCCACCATGGTGGCATCCATGCAGACTCGACCCAGGATGGGGCAGAGCTGTCCGCGGATAAAGACGAATCCCTTGTTGTATTCACCGCGAAGGTAGCCGTCGCCGTAACCGATGGCGATGGTGGCGATGCGGGTGGGCTGCTGTGCCATCCAGTATCCGCCGTAGCTTACGGTTTCGCCGGGCTTCACATCGTGAATGTGACGGATAGTAGACTTGATCTTCATGACAGGCTTGATTGGCCAGGGGGAAGGGGCGGCTCCCATGGGATTGTAACCGTACAGGGCGAGGCCGGGACGGACCATGTCGAAATGACTTTCGGGATGGGTCAGTGTGCCTGCAGAACTGGAGCAGTGGCAAATTTCGGGACGGAGGCCTTCGGCTTCCAGCACATCTACCAAGCGGGCAAATCTCTGGATCTGGATTTCGGTCTTGGGGTTGCCCGGCATGTCGGCGGTGGCCAGATGAGTGAACATGCCTTCGAACTTGAGGTTCTTGAGGCTGAGGGCGGCACGTACGTTGTTGAAGTCTTCGGCGTCGAAACCGTAGCGGTTCATGCCGGTGTCAATTTTCAGGTGGGCCTTGCAGGTGCAATCGTTTTCGCGGAGGAACTGGTCGAAGGCCATGGCGGTACGGATGTCCGTAATGACGGCGGTCAGCTGGAATTCTACGAAGTAGGCGAAGTCTGCGGGGGTGCAGGGGCCAAGAACCAGGATGGGCAAGTCCATGCCGTACTGGCGCAGGACCATACCTTCGCTGATGTGGGCTACGCCGAGGTAGTCTGCTCCGCCGAACTTGGCGGCAAAGGAACAGGCCAGGCTGCCGTGACCGTAGGAGTCTGCCTTGACGGGCAGGAGAATCTTGGTGTTGGCAGGAATCTGGCTACGGATAAACTGAATATTGTTACAAAGGGCGTCGAGGTTGATTTCAATCCAATTGGGGCGCGCGATTCTATTAAGATCGGGAGGATTCTGTAAAAGCTTCATGATGCAAAAAAATATAAGAAAACTCTAATTTGGAATAGAACAGGTTGCCGTATTTTTTGTAAAAATGGACCGCTAAAATGATGGGGTGAATCCGCCTCTAGCCCTTATGCCATATGGCATTGGCGGTTCGACTGATTTTTTACAGAAAATCCCATAAAGATTTGTTTACCGATGCCGACGTTCCCGCCTGATTTTTTCTTTGTACATTCAAGATGTTCGAGATGAATTTCGTTCATTCCCCGAAGTAAGGAGCGGTGGTAGAACGGAGTTGAGAACAAGCTAACTTAACGTTTTCGTATTCCCGTTTCATATAAAGTTTGAGTGTTGGACATTGCCTTGCAATGTCGTTCTCTGCTTTACCCCCTCATAAAAAAGACTCTCCCCAAAAGAGCCGTTTCTAAGGTATTTCTCCCATAAATCACCAAACTCTTTCCGAAAGGAAAGGAGGATAAAATCATGAAAAACGTAAACGAAAAGAAGAAAGTAAAATTGGATCCGCTGGTAGCTGCGCTGATGCCGGATTCCGACAAGAAGATGGGTGCCATTGCAAGTGGTTCTCTTCTGGTGGCGCTTGCCCTTTGCTTTTGGGCGGCGGCATTCGAACAGCTTGTTCCCGAAGTGGCCTTTGTGGATTCGGTGAACGAGAACATCAGGGCTACCATGCAGATCCTAGACCGAAAAGAAGAAAAGAAGGAGGAACGTCCCAAAAGAAAGATGGAACAGGTCTATCGCAGGAGAGCGGGTGGCGGCGGCCCCCGTCGTGGTACGGGTAGACCTAATGCGGTCCAGGAACGTAGTGTTCTAAAAATGCTAACGGCGCAGACCCATAGCGCAAGCGCCGGGGCCTACGATCTGATGACGCAGAAGTTCGCCAAGGATATCGACAAGGTGCTTAAGCACAGCAGCGGCCTTCAGCTCTCCGGAAAACATCGAATCGGTGAACGTGCCGGTAAGGTGGACGGGGGCTTTAATCAGGGCTATGCTGCTGGCGGTAGCGGTGGCGTGGGAGATGCTCTCAGCAGTCTTATTGGAGGCTCTGCCGGAGCGCTTTCCTCAAGGGCTAGGGGACCTATGAAAATTCCGTCGCCTACGGATATTGAGTGGGGTTCCGATCATTCGGTCCGTTCGTCTTCTGATGTGATGAAGGTGATTAGGACTCGAACGCCTGGGCTTCGCCATATCTACAACAAGTACCTCAAGAAAAAACCGGGATTCCAGGGCAAGGTGACTTTGCGGTTTACCATTGCTCCGGGCGGTGAAGTCATTAGCAACGCCATTGTCGGGTCGACAACCGGCTACGCGGAATTCGATAGTGAAATCAGGAATGCCGTGAGCCGTTGGACCTTCAGTAAGATCAAGGCGGGCAATACCACCGTGACAATCCCCTTCACGTTCTCTGAATAGTATAACACCCTAAACCCCGATAGCCCCCAAGGCTGTCGGACATTTTTATATTTAGGTATGAGTTTTGAGTCATGAGCTATGAGTTAATAAGTTAGGCGCCTTCGGCGCGATTATAAAGACTCGTATCTCACGGCTCATCACTCACTACTCACCGCTCATCTCTCACGGCTCATCACTCACTGCTCATTATGAAAGATCCTCGCATTACCAAGCTTGCTGAAAATTTGATTAATAACGCCATTGCTCTTAAGGCTGGCGAAAACATTCTCATCGAAACCACCGACACTCCCGATGAACTGACGACGGAGTTGATCAAGGCTGTTTCCAAGGCTGGTGGCAATGCCTTTGTGCATAACTACAATGGCCGTGTCCGTCGCGAAATGATCAAGTCCGCTTCTGTGGAGCAGATGAAGCTGGCTGCGGATCTGGCCATGGAAGAAATGCAGAAGATGCAGTGCTACATTTCTATCCGTGCTGCAGAAAACGCCATGGAAAACTGCGACGTTCCTGGCCCGCAGATGAGGAACTATCGAATCATCAACCAGGCTGTTCTGGACTATCGTGTGAACAAGACCCGCTGGTGCGTACTTCGTTGGCCCAACCCCTCTATGGCACAGGCCGCCAAGATGAGCACCGAAGCTTTCGAGGACTTCTACTTTGAAGCTTGCCTGGCCGATTACCCCCGCATGGCCAAGGCCGCCCAGAATCTGGTGGACCTGATGAACCGTACCGACAAGGTGCGCCTGGTTTCCAAGGGAACGGATTTGACCTTCAGCATCAAGGGAATTCCTGCCGTTCCTTGCTGCGGCAACATGAACATCCCCGATGGCGAAGTCTATACCGCCCCGGTCCGCAACAGCGTCAATGGCGTAATCCAGTACAATACTCCGTCCCTCTATGACGGCAAGCAGTTCGGCAATGTGCGCCTGGAATTCAAGGACGGTGCCATTGTGGCAGCTTCTTGCGAAACCGGCGATAACAATGCTCTGGTGGCCCTGTTCAATACCGATGAAGGCGCCCGCTATGTGGGTGAATTTGCCATCGGCTTTAACCCCTACGTGAACAGCGCCATGTGCGATATTCTCTTTGACGAAAAGATTGCAGGCTCCATTCACTTTACCCCGGGCCGTTGCTACGAAGACGCTCCCAACGGTAACGTTTCTGCCATCCACTGGGACCTGGTCCTTATCATGCGCCCGGAATACGGCGGTGGCGAAATCTGGTTCGACGACGTTCTGATCCGCAAGGACGGCAAGTTCGTCATCGACGAACTGAAATGCCTGAATCCCGAAGAACTCGCTTAATTTTGTCCATAACCTGCGCATTACTGCGTTGCTCGCCCCCTTACGACGAAAAAGTCCCCGCATCTGTTGATGGGCGGGGATTTTTTTTGTTGCTTTAGAACGGCTTTTGAGTCCTGTATATTATTTGTTTTGCTGTTGGACGACTATTTTTCCTTCGACCAAGAATGTCAAAATTTTTTTGAGATATGGTGAAATCTATATCAAAGGTTTCTTCGGTGGTGATGTCTTGGCTCTGGCCGTAGGGAGCTTGTTTTTGCAATGATGTGTAGCAGTTGATTTCTACATACCACCAGCCAATGTTGCCATAGCTGAAGGAGCCGCTCCACAGCCAGGAATTCCCGCAATCGCCACCACGAGTGGGGTTGCATTTATAACAGGTGCCGTTGTACGCGAAACAGGCGGATGTCGGGTTGCTTGGAATTTCATCCAACGGGAAACCGGGGCATGCTCCGATTCTATTTTTATCAATTCGGTCTCCCGTATTGCAATCAACTTCACGCCACCACCATGAATCCGATGCATTGTCGTTTACCCAGCCATTGAACTCGTTTGCTCGGGCGGGATTCAGGGAATAGCAAGAGCCCTCTTCCATGTTTTGTAGACCCGAATTGAAAATTTGATCGGGGTTGCTGACGATACCGTCAAAAACGTTTGTGGCCAAGGATGAAGAAGATTCTGTCTTGCTGGAACTAGACTGCTGATCCTCTATGCTTGAACTTGAAGCTGTTACCGATGAACTTGTTGGATTTATGCTAGGAGAGATTTTTCTCTGATGTTCTTCGATGATATACTCGCAGAAATCGTATGCGTTTGAAAGTGTCCTCGGACTTAAAGTTGAAAGATGGCCTCTGCCGATGTAATCGTAGTCGTAGTATACATACATTGTCGGGAATGTCTTAATCGATTCATCCCCGAGTTCAATAGCCATTTTTCGTGTGAAATTAGCTGGGATTCGACGTAATGTTTTTTCTGTAAATTCCAGATCCTTGTCGAAATAAATTACGTCAGAAGTGTGTTCTGTACAGCCGCTTTCATCCAAGGCTCCTCTGAAACATGTATAGTATGGCTGTTCAAGGTAGGCTCCATTCTGACCGCAACTTTCTTTATCGTTGTAGCATCGGTAAAAAATATGGTCGTAATTGTCGTAATACTGTACTGCTGCAAATTTAGCCCTTATGCCCAAGGATGTTTCATTGTTTTCGTGCCAACAATAAATTTCAACTGCTCCGCCGTCTAAGTCCAGGGTAGGAATGCCATTCATTTCGGGTCTTGTTGTGCTGACGTAGCGAGACACTTCGCCTCCCTCAGAAAAACATTCGTTTGCGTAGTGGTCGTGCATTAGCGTTTCAATAAGCGATATCGCATTTTCCTTGCTAAGTCCACCTTCTTCTATATAAGGTGACAATTTTTCACAATATTCTACGGCAGAAGAAATCGACAAAAAATAGTTAGATAAAGTAAAATTTTATTCATTTAATTGCACATTCCCTTCTTTAAACACTCTTTCATCATCTTTCTAAACAATATTTCTGGGTCGGGTTTATGTGGTGACTGGTTTCCTTTTATTTGGTCAAGAGAATCATTGTATTTTTTTACTTCTGTGACGTACAATCTAAAGGAATCTTTTTCCATCTTTTTTTTCACTTTTAATTCGACCAGAGAATCCAATTTTTTTTCGTCCGTTTCAATAAGGAATTCTTCCGTTAATAGTTTCGCTTCATCAACTTTTGCTTTTTCAATCAGACGTTTTTCCTGTTGTTGCTTCTGCGATTTTTCTCCATTCTCCGTACATCCGGCCATCGTTGTGGTCGCTACGGCAAATACCAAAATTATTTTTGCAAGTTTACTTGCCATATTTAAACCTCTTTTACCTAATATAACCAATCAGGAATTTTATCGGATAGGGTTGTTTAGATAAAGTAATTCTTTTTAACGGTAAAAAAAACGGCCCGGCTTGAACCGGGTCGTTTTTCAATTGCATTTTGTCGCGGAACCTGACCGCGCACTCGCCTTTACAGGAGTTCTGCAATCTGGACAGCGTTCAGTGCAGCACCCTTACGGATCTGGTCGCCGGTGAGCCACAGAGTGTTGCCGCAATCGTCAGCGAGATCCTTACGGATACGGCCGACATAAACGTCGTCGTGACCGGCGCTTTCCAGCGGCATGGGGTAGACGTAGTTCTGCGGATCGTCCTTCAGGAATACGCCCGGAGCGTTCTTGAGGGCTGCGCGGATTTCTTCGACGGAAACCGGCTTTTCGGTTTCGAACCACACGGATTCGGAATGAGAACGGAGAGAGCTAACGCGTACGCAAGTTGCACTGGTGCGAACATCGGAGTGCATGATCTTACGGGTTTCGTTGAACATCTTCATTTCTTCCTTGGTGTAGTCATTTTCGGTCATCTTGTCGATCTGCGGAATGACGTTGTAAGCCAGCTGGAAGGGGAACTTCTTGATGTGGGTGGTAGAACCGGTTTCAATGATGTCCTTGTACTGCTGCTGGAGTTCTTCCATAGCAACTGCACCTGCACCGCTTGCGCTCTGGTAAGAGGAAACGCGGATCTTCTTGATGTGGGAAATCTTTTCGATGGGGTTCAGAACCACAACCATCATGATGGTGGTGCAGTTGGGGTTTGCGATAATGCCGCAGCCACCGTTTTCGGCCTTGTGCAGCGGAATGTCGCAAGCGTTCACTTCGGGAACGACCAGAGGAACGTTGTCCATCATACGGAAGTAGCTGGTGTTGTCGACGACGACTGCGCCATTTTCTACAGCAATGGGTGCAAATTCCTTAGAAACTGCAGCGCCTGCGGAAGAGAGAACCAGGTCGACACCCTTGAATGCATCGGCGCAGGTCAGTTCGACCTTCAGCTTTTCACCCTTGAAGGTGAATTCCTTACCGACGCTACGTTCGGAAGCGAGAAGCTTGAGGTTCTGGAGAGGGAAGTTGCGCTGTTCCAAGATGGAAAGCAGTTCCTGGCCAACGGCACCGGTGGCGCCCATAATAGCTACGTTACGAATCATTGTTGATCCTGTTGTTC
This sequence comes from Fibrobacter sp. UWH1, assembly GCF_002210365.1. Taxonomy (NCBI): domain Bacteria; kingdom Pseudomonadati; phylum Fibrobacterota; class Fibrobacteria; order Fibrobacterales; family Fibrobacteraceae; genus Fibrobacter; species Fibrobacter sp. UWH1. The sequence continues at coordinate 17,192 of NZ_MWQG01000035.1, read as the reverse complement.
TATTGGTTGTGGTTTATTGTTTGATTTCAAATTTTCGATATCGTTCCGGAAGCGGTCCAGATAGACGTTCATCTGGGCAATCTGGCTTCGAGTCTGCCTGTATTGCACAAGCTGTTCCTCGGGGTTATCCTGGAGCGTATAGTTGTAAAGGGAATAAGCGGCCAGACGGGCGCTTTCACTTGCCTGAATCAGTTCGGAGTGAGCTTCGCTGGACTCGTGGGGGTGGAACAGTCCCAGAACCTTCTTGTTCAGGGCAACGGCATTGTTGTTGATGGCCAATGCCTGTTGGCTACGAATCTCGCGTTCGCTTTCGCTGATGTTGGCAGGGAGAGGTTCAAAGACGTCGATGGAGTTCGAGATGTCCAGCATGCGTCGAATGACGGATTCTGCCTCGTCTACATAGCTCTCGAGACGGCTGTTGGCGAATTCCCTGTCAGAAGAAGCGGGGGCGCCGATTTTAGATGCGGCGTACTGCTTTGCCTTGTACTGAACAGCCTTGCCTCCGTCGCCATTTTCGAAGGAGGCGATGTAGTCCTGGTAGCGGGCGTTCTGTTCGGCCAGTTCCCTCGGGTTGTATTCCGAAGTGGGAATGAACGTGGGGCGGTCCCAATAGGCGATTCCCAGGAAACCGGCCAGCATAAATACGGCAAGGAAGATGTTTCCGCTCATGGTGGCTCGGTCTTCGCTACGGATGGCGTAGATGATAGACAGGATTACCATGCTGGCGAAAGTCAACAGCAGGCCGCCGTCGCAGTTGTAGGTGATGTAGGTGTTCTTGGCGAAGTAGAACACGCAGTCCATGGCTACAATCAAAATAGACAGAAGGACTCCCAGAATCTTCTGACTGCGGGTATAGGCTGCTGCTGACTGGAGAATCGCCGTAAAGGTGATTCCCAGCGGAAGCACGAGCATTAATGCAATGTCTGCGACTTGATGGTTCATCTAGTTAGAACGGCAGGTCTTCGTCTGCGCCTTCGGCCATGGGAGCGTCGTAGGCGGGAGCGGAACTCTGCTGGTTGAAACTGTTACCCTGATTGAAACTACTGCCCTGGTTGAAGGAGCCGCCGCCGAAATTGCCGCCGTTCTGGTTGCGGGGAGTCAGGAGCTGGAAGGTATCCAGGCTGACTTCGGTGGCGTAGCGCTTCTGGCCGGAAGTCTGGTCGGTCCAGCTGCGGTTGGTGAGAGAACCTTCGACATAGAGGGTCATGCCCTTGTGGACGCCCAGCTGTTCCATGGTTTCGGCAACTTTGCCCCAGCCGACGATGTTGTGCCAGTCGGTCTGTTCCTTCTGTTCGCCGTTGTTGTCGCGGTAGCGGCGGGAAGTTGCCAGGGAGAAAGACACGCGCTTACGGCCAGTGGGACCTGCGCTAATGACGGGATCCTTGCCGATGTTACCAATGAGCATCACTTTATTGAGATAAGCCATAATTAATCCTATTTTTATTTTTTTGTTTCTACGGGAGCAAAGATAAAAAAAACGAATGTCATTAAACTGTCAATTTGAAAAACCAGAGCATTTTGCAAACAATATGCGACATTTTTTGCTCAAATAACTATCTTAAAGCAGCAAGTTTAAAGGCTAAAGGTACGAGGCTGGATATTAGATATGAGTTGTCAGATACGAAATCTTATAATCGCGCCGAAGGCACCAAAGTTAGGTATGAGGTATCAGGTATGAGGGCGGAGCCTGTGGCTCCTTTCAGCTAAATAATCGCGCCGAAGGCGCCATATTTTAACTCATAACTCTTCACTCTTCACTCTTCACTCTTCACTCTTCACTATTAACTATTAACTACTAACTACTAACTAACCATGGTTACTCTCGCTCTTTCCAATTTCGAAAAGTCTTTCCCTGCCGCCCTCCGTGGCAAGCGCCTTGGCGCAGTCCTCCATCCCGCATCTGTTTGCGCTGATCTGAGCTATACTCTTGATCTTCTGAAGTCCTATGATGGCAAGCTGTTTAAGTTGTCTGCATTGTTCGGCCCCCAGCATGGTATCAAGGGCCACACCCAGGACAACATGATTGAATGGGAAGGCTACACCGACCCGGAACTTGGAATTCCTGTTTACAGCCTTTATGGCGAACACCGCGAACCTACCGCCGAAATGCTTTCTCACGTGGACGCCCTCCTGGTAGACTTGCAGGATGTGGGTGCCCGCTATTACACCTTCATCTGGACTCTTTACCTGTGCATGAAGGCTTGCGAAAAGCTGGGTATTCCCGTTGTGGTCGTGGATCGCCCGAACCCCATTAACTGTGTGGACGAAGAAGGTCCGGTTCTGGATTTGAATTACACAAGTTTTGTGGGCCTCCACAGCATCCGTACCCGCCACGCCAAGACTATCGGCGAATTGGCTGAACAGTTCAAGGCTGAATGTTTCCCCAAGTGCGAACTTTACGTGATGCACATGGAAGGTTACGATAAGAAGATGTGGTACGACCAGACTGGTCTCCCGTGGATTCTTCCCAGCCCCAACATGCCGACCCTGGATACCGCAATCGTCTATCCGGGTATGTGCCTCTTTGAAGCAACTAACGTCAGCGAAGGTCGCGGTACTACTCGACCGTTCGAAATCTTTGGCGCGCCCTTCATCGATGCGGTTAAACTTTGCAAGTACATGAACGGTCTGAAGCTGCCTGGTGTGTACTTCCGCGAAAACTACTTCCAGCCTACCTTCCACAAGGGCGCTGGCCAGATTTGCGGTGGTGCCCAGATTCACGTTCTGGATCGCGACAAGTTCCGCAGTTTCGATATGGCTATTAAGCTTTTGCAGTACATCTTTAACGAATATCCCAAGGATTTCGCCTGGAAGCAGCCGCCTTACGAATACGAATTCCACAAGCTGCCCATCGACATCTTGCTGGGCAATGGAACCTTCCGTAAGGAATTTATCGAGTCTTCTATCTAATTATTAAAGTTAGACTTGTGCGAAAGCGTCCGCTGTGGCGGGCGCTTTTGCTTTATGCTTATTACCCATAAAAAATGGTGATTCTTGTTGAAATTCTTATAATACAATTTTATATTAAGAACTCCGTTGGGTATGGTGTTGAAGGAGAGGTGTCATGTTTCAGGAACGTCTGGACGAATTCCTGCGTAAGCAGGATACATTGGAAAATGTATTCTTTTGGGTGACTTTGGGCCTTGTAGGCCTGGCGTCGTTCATGTCTGCAGTTTCCTCTGTTGTTGAAAAGCTGCCGGGATCGACAGTTACTTTTTGCTTTTTCTGCTTCTTGTGTGTTGTCCTCCTGGGGGTTCTCGCCAAGATAACTCAGAAAATCTCGTTTTGCTATGTGGCGCTGTGCCTTTTGATGTGCGGCATTATCCTGCCTCTTCAGTTTTTCATGTATGGCGCTCTGAACAGCAGTATCATCATCTATTTCTTTGGCTCGGTGTTCCTCTGTGCGCTTCACGAAAAGAGGGCGACCCGTTATATGTTGATCGCCTTTGCCATTGTGTCGGGCGAAGCTTCTTTTGTGGTGTCCTGGCTGCATCCGGAGTGGGTGACCAACATCGATGCCGAAACCACGTTTATCGATTATTGCGCCACTTATCTGGTGCTGTCCATTTGCCTTGGTGCGACGACTTCGTATTTGCTGAAACTTTATGCCTTGAACCAGAAAGACAAGGACGAACTTCTGGAGAAACTGCGGTATCTGGCCGAAAAGGATCCGCTGACCGATTTGTACAACCGTCGCCATTTTATTGACTACCTGTCGAAAACGGTATGGCATGATCGCAAGGATGGCTATTACGTGTTCATGTACGACATCGATAACTTCAAGGAGATTAACGATACTTACGGCCATCCTTTTGGTGATATGGTGTTGCGCGGTGTTGCGACTATTGGGCGCAGCGTCGAGGATGCCAGCAAGGGGGAATGCGCTGTTCGTTATGGTGGCGAGGAGTTTATCCAGCTGATCCGCGCCAGTTCCATGGAAATGGCCTTTGCCAAGGCGGAATATATCCGCACCCAGGTCCGTGGAATTGCCTATGCCGACAAGCCCGAGATGGTAATATCCATCAGCGGCGGTTTGGTCTGTTGCGGCGATGGAGCCTTTGAAAGTCAGAATAAGATTTTGAGTGGGGTAGACGCCTTGTTGTACAAGGCTAAAGCTAACGGAAAAAATCAGATCTGCAAGGAATAAAAGTTTTGCTTTAAATATGAAAAAAGTCCGAGTCTAGAGACCCGGACTTTTTGTATTGTTCTTGTTTTCGGGATGAGTGGCGTTTAACTATGTTTTGATTTATGACCAATATTGTTGAATATATTGATTATCGTCAATTTCTTCTTGACTTTTACAAGGATCTTGTAAAAAATCGCAAGGAAGCGGTTTTGAATAGTGAATCCTACAAGTTCTTTAAATCCTGGAAATATTCTGTTATCCGCGAAGTTGCCTCCACATTGAAAAATCCTAAACCGGCAGAAATTGCAAAGCTGTGTTATCCGGAAATTCCCGCAAGTGAGGTTAGCGAGGCTTTGAAATTGATGTGTAGATATGGGTTGTTATTGCAGGACAAAACGAACAAGTGAAAATACATACAAAGATGAAACTGTATTACAGAATAATAATGCATTAGAGTTAAATAGTGATGCATATCATTATGATGCACTAGGCAGAAATTTAGGGTATAAAATATCTTTTGATTTAGAAAAAAAACGTTTATCAAAGAGTTTGGAATAAATCAAAACGCAAAAAAGAGTCTAATGTTCATGCCTTACTAAAATCTGAAACTTTGAGTGGATATGTTAAAGCGGAACCCATGATAAGAATTTGTTACAAGTCCATACGGATTGAAGGGGACGCTAGATATTTTATATCTGAAGGTTCTTTGCGAATGAAAGTGGGTAGGCTAGTATACCAAGGAAATAACGAAACTCTGATTTCTCATGAAAAAAGGCATAAAGAAATATGGTCTGATAGCAAATATAGCGGAAGTTGGACATTGGAATTCTCAGTTGCGTCATCAAAAACAAAAAAAAGAAATTTGTGGAAATGCTGTTGAAATAATGTGGTGGCAGAAAATATCTGTTAAACTCAGTGATTTATACAATGTACAAAACGCATGGGATGATTACGATACAAATAATAATTGTAAAGATCGCATCGATGTAAATGCGGAATTGATAAATAACTACAATAGTTTAATTAGTCAAATATGCTTAAAAAAATAAGATAAATTAGATTTAATTATGTATGAAAAAGATTAGTGCTTATTTGATTCTTTGCGCATTCTGCTTCGGGCATGAAGATGTGTATGACTTCTGTGCATACTTTGCAGAAAACCCAAATGAATACAGTATTCATCCTGTATTGAATAACGATTTGATTAGTGAGTCTTTTGGTGCGAATTATACATCAGGAAAAGAACCGTATGTTCATTTTAAGTTCGACGCGCCATCAGATAGTTTGGATTCACTTATGGGAGGATGCGCCGTGCTGGGTGGCCCTCCTGTTTTTGATTTCAACTTTCATTTGAATGACGCATCAAGAAAACTGGAAACACATTATGGCGCGCATTTAAACGGCAAGGTTGAGTCATTTGATATGACAACCAAGAAAAAAAGACAAAATTCTTTAAATTCAAAATTAAGGGTGAGTGTCAAAACAATCTTGTTGTTGCTGAATATTGTGTTGACAAAAAGGGTAAGCGATTGTACAAGACTAAGGATTTAGACTATCTTCCTAAATTCTTGTTTTCGGGAATCGAAAATAGTTTGTGCAACTGTAAAAAATACGTCGAACAAGTCACGACCTATATCAGAAATCCTAAAAATATGCTTTTGGTCTTGGAAGATTTCATTACAAAGGGCTGTGATGAATACGTTTTGACTGATTTTATCGACGTGTCAGATGAGTACATTCTGAATAATTCAGCCCGTCAATTGCTAATTGAAAATCGTGCGAAAATCCAGATTGATTCTGTAACGATTGATAAGAAGTTCGACTTTGTCATCAAAATCAACGGAGACTGCAAGTATTAACAATGAAAATTCTAGTACTGACATTTCTGATTTTTTTGACTGATGTTTGGGTAGTTAGGAATGCGTAATTCTCTATGATGTAGCAAAGGGGCATGGCTTTGACCATGCCCTTTCTTGTATTGCGAAATTCGTTTTGTTTGTATTGTTCTGTTTGATTTTGCGGCTTTTGCTTTTAAAATTGGGCTGATGAATGAAAATGTTAATTTTAGAGAAAGCTGTGTAGATGGAGGCGTTGTGGAAGATGAAGGCGTAAAAACTAAAACACTCTATGCACGGCTCTAATCTGCTTGATGTATTCCGCTCTAACTTCGTTTGTTTTTGCAAACTTACTCCATTGGCTGACTGCGCTTTGCACGTCGGCCAATATTTTTTTGTAGCGGCCTTGCTTAAGGCCGGCAAATTTTGCCACGGCCTTGAAATCGTCAGTGGTGAAATAGTCACGCTTGCCGTTGAAGGTGAGCTGATGGGTCCCGGTCCAGAGACCGCCCGGATTGTAGGCGTAAGTCATGTCGAATGCGGGGGCCAGGCTCCATTCGCCCCGCTTGTTCATCAGAAATCCGATGTTCTTTGCATGGTCGTCCTGGTTGCGGGCACAGATATTGAAAACGGCCCTGCGGAAAAATTCTTCGAGGGTGTCGTAACCGAGGCCTAGCTGCTTGATTACGGTAATAGCCTGCTCGTAGCTGTATGCACCTGCAGCGTTGAAGTCGTAGTGGGCGAGTGCGCAGAGGGACTGGTAATGCAACTTCTTGCCACCGGCGAGGCGGTCAAAGCGTCTTGTCATAAAGTGCCTGTGTCCAGCCTTTTCCAATAGACGACATTCCGACATCTGGATGCCTGCTGCATGTGCCATCTGGTAGTAGGTGTATTCGATAGGGCCGTAGCCTTGAATGTCCGCCTTCTCCTTGTCGCTGTTGTTCTGCACATCGTCCAGCTTCAGAAGCCAATAAGTGAAGTTTTCGCCATTGGCGACTTGCCCGGAACGGATTTCGCCGGTGGTTTCGTCCAGGGCGATAAGCACCTTTGCCCTTGCGCCGCCTGCGGATGTGCCTACGCGAAGAATCTGCTCGAAGGTCTGCTGCTGCTTTTTTGTCTTTAGAGGGAGCGCGGCTCCTTTGCCGATGCTAGCCCTGAAATTCTTTCGGCTGTCTAAAATGCTTGCGGCGAAGTTTCGGAGGTTTTCTACATCCAGAATGTCGTTCTCGCTTGCGGCGGGACCTTCCACTGGGTAGAATTCCAGGGCACCCATACCGCGGTTGCCTGTATAGCAGAGACGCTCCAGGGCTGTAAAAGACTCGGGATTCCTCCCTTGCTTTATAAGCCAGGAATCGATGAGCCTGTTGCCGAACTTGTCGGGAATGGAGTCGGCGAAAAGTCCTGGCAGACCTTTAAACGTGTTAGATAAAAGCGGAAATGTGTAAATTTGACGGTTTACGGGCATAGTAATGGGCGAGGGCTCGACGCCGGCCCCGACAAATGCGGGTGCGTATTCAAAATGCGCCACAGATTCGCCTTCCTGCATGGAAAGCGCCCCGATGGTTGTTCCCCAAAGCTTGACTTCGACGGCGATCATGAATCCTCCCAAATGGACTTACTTGTCTTCGTCCCAAACCCATTTGGACTTAGGTTCGGCGGCGATACTTGTTTCAGAAAAATCATTTGGACTGTCGAAAGAACTTGCCTGCCCCTGTGTATTGTTTCTTGGTTTGGAGGCACGCTTGCGCTTGTTCTTTTGCTGGTTCTTGGACTGCATCAGAAGTTCCATGGGGCTTGGGCCAAGCTCAGGAACAATGCTGATAAACTGGTTCAAAAGCCCCAGTGCGCGCAGAATTTTTACCATGTTCAGAAGTTGGGTGGATTGCCCTTTTTCGATGTGCTCCACGGTGCTTTTGCTGACGCCCGCCCTGTTAGCGAGCTCCGCCTGTGTCCAGTTGTTGTTGAGCCTGTAGCCTGCAATGCGTTTGCCAAATTCAACAAGGACTGCTTCGTCAGAAAAGGGTGTGTACTTGACCATGGTTTATTCCTCCATGGGGTAATATACAAATTTTATTTCGAAATGATGTATTTTTATTTAAAATTTACGAATAAATACTAAATATTTATTATAAATCAGTAAAAATAAAGAATTAAATTTTGTGATACTAAATCACGATTTTTGTGTAACTACAAAAAAAACGCCCGAGTCTAGTGACCCGAGCATTTTTAATTCGCTCTTTTGCCTTTAAGGCACGGAGTGCCGACCTCTAAGCGAAGCGACCTCTTGCCTCAAAGCACCTATACGATACTTGGAACTTTAGTTCCGTAGTAGAGTTATCCACCTTGTGGAGCAGGTGCGCCCTACTACTTGAGAAAGTTCATGTACGGAAGCTTGGAAGCCAGTTCCTGCACCTTGTCGGCGTTAGCCTGGAGGGCGGAGCGAGCGTTCCAGGAACCGTCCAGGAACTGACCGCGAGGACCATCAGCCAGAGTGAGGGCGATGGTTTCGTCACCCAGCTTCAGGGTGCGAGCGTCGGTGCTGGTTTCCAGTTCCTTGGAAGGATTAGCTTCGATCCATGCGAGAATCTTGTCTGCTGTAGCGTGGTCAACCTTGAAGCAGGGAACGCCAAGAGCAACGCAGTTGCCGAAGAAGATTTCGGAATAGCTTTCAGCGATGATGGCCTTGATGCCCCAGCGCTTCAGAGCCTGAGGAGCGTGTTCACGGCTGGAACCGCAACCGAAGTTCTGGTTGGAAACCAGGATGGTGCCGTTCTTGTAGGCCGGGTCACGGAAGGGGTGAACCTTGCCCTGGGCTTCCAGGCCGGCGATATCGTCAGCGAAAGCGTTTGCGCCGAGACCTTCGAAAGTCACGCACTTGAGGAAGCGAGCCGGAATGATACGGTCGGTATCGATGTCGTTACCGCGAACAGGAACGCCGGAACCTTTAACGATGTCAATAGAATTCATTTTTAAATCTCCTTGTTCCTATTACTTGATGTACTTGCGGACGTCGGTAACCTTGCCTTCGATAGCGGCAGCGGCAACCATGGCGGGGCTCATCAAAATGGTACGGCCGGTGGGAGAACCCTGGCGGCCCTTGAAGTTACGGTTGCTGGAAGAAGCGCTAACCTGGCGACCCTTCAGCTTATCCGGATTCATGGCGAGGCAGAGAGAGCAGCCTGCTTCACGCCATTCTGCACCTGCTTCCTTAAAGATCTTGTCGAGGCCGAGAGCTTCTGCTTCAACCTTGATCTTCATGGAGCCCGGAACAACCCACATCTTGACGGTGTCGGCAACCTTGTGGCCCTTGATGATTTCAGCAGCAGCCTGGAGGTCGGAGAGACGGCCGTTGGTGCAGGAACCCACGAATGCGATGTCGATGGGGGTGCCGATCATCTTGCCACCTTCTTCCCAGCCCATGTATTCATAAGCTTCGGAGATGACCTTCTTTTCGGAGCCTTCGAATTCAGAAATCTTCGGCATGTTGTCGTTGAGCTGGATGGCCTGAGCCGGAGTGATACCCCAGGTCACCATGGGTTCGAGATTGTCGCAGTTGATTTCGATTTCGTCGTCGAACTGAGCGTCGGCGTCGGTAGCGACGGACTTCCAGTAAGCGACTGCTTCATCCCACTTGTCTGCCTTGGGAGCGTAGGGCTTGCCCTTCAGGAATTCGAAGGTCTTTTCGTCGGGGTTGCAGTAACCAACGCGTGCACCGCCTTCGATAGCCATGTTACAGATGGTCATACGGCCTTCCATGCTCATAGCTTCGATCACCGGACCGGCAAATTCGTAAGCGTAGCCAACGCCACCGTTCACGCCAAGCTTTGCGATGTAGGCAAGTGCCACGTCCTTAGCGGTAACGCCCGGCTTCAGCTTGCCAGTGAAGTTGATGCGGCGGGTCTTGAGGGGGCTCATGGCCAAAGTCTGGGTTGCGAGAACGTCTGCAACCTGGCTGGTGCCGATACCGAATGCGATAGCGCCGAAAGCACCGTGGGTAGCAGTGTGAGAGTCACCGCAAGCGACGGTCATGCCCGGCTGGGTAACGCCTTCTTCGGGGCCAACAATGTGGATCACACCCTGTTCGCAGGTCTTGGGGCCAAAGAACTTGATGCCGTTGGATTCGGTGTTCTTTTCGATATGGGAGAACATTTCTTCGGAAATGCCGTCCTGGAGGGGGCGGTTGCGTTCCGGGAAAGTTGTGGGAATAATGTGGTCGACGGTAGCGAAGGTGCGTTCCGGGAACAGGACCTTGGTGCCTTCTTCACGAAGGGAAGCGAATGCCTGGGGGCTGGTCACTTCGTGGCAGAGGTGGAGACCGATGAAAAGCTGGCACTGGCCGCTCTCGAGCTTAGCAACAGTGTGGCTTTCGAAAATTTTCTGGTATAATGATTTTCCCATAGTGTGTCTCGTTTGTTTGCGGGTCCGTACATAACGGACTCAATAAAATTTGCGGTGTAAATCTAGAAAAAATGCCCCGGTTTTTAAACCAGGGCGTTTGAATCAAACCTTATTTATTGATTGGCCAAGGGGCGATTAGTACTGTTCCAGCTGAGTTTCAAACTGATACTTGCCCTTGTAGTAGGCCAGCATTTCGCTGGTGCTGGTGAAAGCGCCTGCGCGGATGGCGTTACGGACTTCGGGATCGTTACGGGACATTTCTACGATCTTTGCATCCACATCCTTGAAGAACAGGACGTTTGCGGCCATGGCCACGTGGTTCTGGTTGAAGTTCAAATTGTAGCGGCGTTCCAGAGTCTGGAACAGTTCAGACTGGCAGGCGTTTTCTGGAGGATTGCGCTTGGCGACGGGCATGTAGCACTTGTTGATGTATTCCTGCTTCAGGGATACGATCATGTTGTCAATAGCGGGAATGCTGTGGTCAGAGTCGTGGGAAGCCAGTTCTGCCTTGGGGGTGACGATGCCGGAGCATGCGGTGAGTAGGGCGGCGGTAATGGTCAAGAAAGCCAAAACACTAAACTTCATTTTTATTTCCTTTTTTACCCGTTGTTTTTTACCAATCCCTAATTCCGCGTGCAAAGTTATTTATTTGTGGATATCTTGGCGAGATGGCAAATGTAATTTTTAGATTACACAATGCCTAAAAAGCATAAGAAAAAGTTTTTTTGAGCATATTTTCGTTTCGCTTGTGTTAAAAATCACACAGAAAAAAACGATGTAGAGTGTTGTGTTTTTTACAACGGCTGGCGGGCTGGATTCCGCTAAAATAAAGGGCTAGGGACTGTTTGGCTTAAAGAGATAGAACCACTTGATAGGGTCGATTACCTTGTAGCGGACGTTGCCGATGCGCTTGTCTCCGTTCCTGTCGATAAGGCCTGTGACAACATGGGCGTGAGGGCCTGTAGTGTGTCCCGTGATACCTACGGTTGCGATGGGATCGCCTGCCATAACTTCCTGGCCGTCTAGGTAAAGGAGCTTGTCGCAGTGCATGAACAGGATGACGTCCTTTTCGCGTACAAGGCCGATGATGACGCCGCCTCTTTCGTCTTTGCTGGTCCAGGCCTTTGCTGCGAACGGTGCCAGGATTCGGGCGCCCTGGCGGCTGGCCAGGTCAATGCCGTTGTGCTGGCGCTGGTTGGCGCTCGGCTTTGCGTGGTAAAATTCAGTAAGGTAGCTGATGCTGTCAGAGACGATGGAGGTCCAGTACTTCCAGGCGGCACCGATGGAGTCTGTGGCTGTTTGGCCCAGGTAGTCGGGGCGGGAATACTTGATTGTTGTTCCGGCGGGAGGGATGTGGAACCCGTTCTTTTCCCAGGATTTGCCGTCGTAACCGTTTTCGTCTAGGGTGACGTTGACGTATTGACGGATCATGCGTTCGTTTGTAATGGTGGCGTTGAATCGTCCGATGGCGTAACGGGCGATTCGTTGCATGGTTTCCTTGCCGTCGAAAACGTATTCGAAGGACGGTGCCACAGACAGGTGGTCTCGCTCCTGGGTCCTGTTGCGGATGTTCGAAACTCCGGGTTCCAGGTGGCTGAAGAAGAAGAACGGAATTGTAATTGCCAGTAGCAGGAACAGCGGGAAGAATCGCTTGAAGACTTTGGAAATACCGTCTAGGGGATTCTTTCTGAGAATCTCCAGCTTGTGCAGGTTCTCGATGATCTTGACGAAGCCGGCTGGATTTGTCTGCCAGTTGCTTTTACGGACTTCGCCGAACAGGGATACGCTGCGCTTTACTGCCTTTGCTGCACCGGGGAAACGACGGCGGCTTGGAACAAACTTGTGTAACCAGAGCAGAGGTATTTTCTGCAGGCTAGGTGCGTCTTCCAGATAAATTGCCGCCGCGTCGCTGTTGGGTTCGTCGTTGTCGGCGATGATGAGACCGCGGGCGATAAGCGCCAGGTAGCGGGCCTGTACCTCGGTAACTTCTTGCGGAAGGATGCCGATGACCTGGGGTGTTGTTTTCTTGATTTCTTGCAGCAGGTGGTAAAGTTCGCGGAACTGGTCGTCGTTTTCGGGAAGGCTCCTTTTGAGTACGGTGTCGTTAAAAGGATGTTTGCCCGAAAAATCCATAAGCACAAAAGAAGCCCCGGCGTTGAGCGCCAGAGCCAGATTTTGTAGGCTTTCCAGAGGAATAGCCGACTTTTGGGTGTCGGCTTGTTCACAAGGGAAGGCGAAAAGGGTCAGACCGCCTTGACGGTACAGGTTGTCTAGAACCTTACGCTGCATAAAAGCTTTTAATTAAGCCTTTGCGGTGCCGCGGGGGTAGGTGAAACCTGCAGGAGGAGCTGCAACGAACTTGTCCACCTGGAGGAAGAGTTCTTCGGCGGTGGAGGAGGGGTTGAAGTAGATTTCCTGGTTGCGGTTCTGGGTACGGCCCTTGAGGGGCTCGCTACGGCGAGAACGGCTAACGACGCCCAGGGGAAGGACTTCCAGCAGGGGCAGCAGGCCGAAGTAGCGGAACAGGCTGAAATTCTTCTGCCAGGTGGTACGTTCGGCGAGAACTGCGAAAGTGCCGTCAAAGATGGACTTGGTCTGGAGCAGTTCGTCGGAAGTCATGGTGACCAGTTCGTGATTGGTGGGGAAGTTGTTCACGAAGTTGACCATGTCACCCTTGAGGTAATTTGCGTCGCAGAGGAATACGAATTTCATTATATACACCTTTTTATTATTGTTAATTCTGTATGCAAGATAATTTTTTGTTGGAAACTTGTCATAGAAAAAGGGCCTCAAAAAGGGGGTCCTGGGCAACTCGGACGTAAAAAAGTTTCAATTTTACGAAAAATTTACAATTAGACGTTCTGACTGGGTGAACCCATTACAGGAAAGACTATCCTGTCTCTCTTATTTTATGAAAAAAACTTTTTTTTTAATTACTTTGGTATCTTGTTGATTATCAACGAATTACGAAAGATTGTCTTTTTTGTCAAGTGTTAAAAGTTCCATTTTGGGCTTAAAAACGTCAGTTTTTTGTAAAAATGTGTTTGAAAACACTATATTTGGGCGGTATAACTCGCTTTACCGCTAGCGTGTTTATGGTTTTTGTGAAAACAAAAGTGAACGAATGCATAGTGGATGGAATTTATGGGAGATCATAAATGAAACGAAAAAACTGGTCTGTAGCAGCTCTGCTTGCTTCAACCGGACTACTGGCCTCGGTCGGCGTAATTGCTCAAGAAGCTGGTTCTGGTAATGCAGCCGCTGTCGAAAATAACGCTCCTTCCGTGATGGGTATTCCTGGTGAATCCATTAACGAAGGTGGCAAATTTGCACCGATTAAGTTGGATAGCTACGTATCCGACGATATGGATAAGCCGAACCAGCTGAAGTGGTCCGTCTCCGGCAACAAGAAGCTGAAGGTGTCCATTTCTCCGGAACGCGTGGCAACCATCGAAACACCCGATCAGTACTGGAACGGCAATGAAGACATTACCTTCGCCGCTACCGATACTAAGGGCGCAATCGGTTCTGAAACTGTAAACTTCAATGTTGAATCCGTGAACAATCCTCCGGTGGTGGCTCAGATTCCTGACCAGACCATCGACGAAGGTAAGCAGTTCACCAAGATCAAGCTTGATGACTTCGTTACTGACCCCGACCATCCGAAGAATCAGATGCTTTGGGAATTCGATATCCAGCCCAATGGCAAGGATCAGGCCGATGGCGACCTGAACGTGGAAATCGACCCGAACCGCGTTGCCACTGTGGTGATCCCGGACCCCAACTGGTATGGTTCCGCAAAGATCAAGTTCACTGCAACTGATGGTGAATACGCCAGCGATTCCAAGACCGCTGTGTTCACTGTGAAGCCCATTAACGATGCTCCGGTCATGCAGAAGATTCCTGACCAGACCATCGATGAAAAGAATGAATTCGAATCCATCAGCCTCACTGATTTCGTGAGCGACGTTGATGACGATGTCGCCAAGCTGAAGTGGACTGTCGAAGGTGGTAAGGACCTGAAGGTCGAAATCGACAAGTACGGTACCGCCAACGTCAAGATCCCGAATGAATTCTGGAACGGCTCTGAAACCTTTATCTTCAAGGCAACCGACGCTGCCGGTGCTTCCGCTAGCGCTAAGGTAACCTTCACCGTTAAGTCCATTAACGATGCTCCTGAATTTGTTCAAGATGTTCCTGAACAGACCATCGATGAAAAGCAGGAATTCAAGCCCATCGAACTGGACAAGCTGATCAAGGATCCGGACCACTCTTTCGAACAACTTAAGTGGACCATTTCTGGTACTAAGGACCTGAAGGTTGTTCTGAATGGCAAGACCGCTACTATCAAGATTCCGAACAAACTCTGGAACGGTAGCGAATCCATCAAGTTCAAGGCTTGCGACCCCGAAGGCGCATGCGCTGAATCCGAAAATACCTTCACCGTTAACTCTGTGAACGACGTTCCTGTTCTGGTCAAGGCTATCCCCAACCAGACCATCGACGAAAAGAAGCTGTTCGCCAAGATCAAGCTTGACGAATTCGTGAAGGATGCCGACCACAAGAATTCCGAACTGTCCTGGGAAGCTGATGTTAAGCATCAGGGCAAGGAACCGGAATCTGGTACCCTCAGCGTGAACATCGATGATTCTCGCGTGGCTTCCATCGAAATCCCGGATACCTACTGGAACGGTACTGCAGTGGTGACCTTCACCTGCACCGACCCGGATGGCGCTTCTGTCAAGCAGGATGTGACTTTGTCTGTGAAGTCCATCAACGACCTGCCTGTATTCAAGAAGATTCCTGACCAGACTATCGAAGAAAAGAACGAATTCTCTTCTATCGTTCTGGACGAATATCTGTCTGACGCTGACCACGATATTTCCAAGCTCAAGGTTGAAATTACCGGCAACAAGGATATCAAGGTCAACCTGAATAACAAGACTCGCGAAGTTTCTTTCAAGACCCCCAGCGAACTTTGGAACGGTTCTGAAACTCTGACCTTCTCTGCAACCGACCCCGAAGGCGGCGTTGCTAAGACTCAGATGAAGCTCACCGTGAAGTCCATCAACGATCCTCCTGTCATGAAGGATATCCCGGAACAGACCATCAAGGAAAAGGAACAGTTCAAGGTTGTTGAACTGGATAAGTATGTTGATGATCTGGACCACTCCAAGGATAAGCTGAAGTGGACCATCACCGGTAACCGCGAACTTAAGGTTGCTGTTGACGGTAACCGCGTTATGAAGGTAACTCCTCCGTCTCCGCAGTGGAACGGTTCCGAAACTCTCACCATCAAGGTGACTGACCCGGAAGGCGCTACCGATGAACGCTCTGTGGCTTACACTGTTGAATCCGTGAACGACGTTCCCGAATTCGTAAAGCAGATTGCTCCGCAGACCATCAAGGAAAAGGGCCAGTTCACTCCGGTCAAGCTGGGTGAAATGGTTCGTGACCTGGACCACAAGCTTAGCGACCTGACCTTCTCTGTTGATGTCAAGTCTACTATCAAGGGCAAGGAACCTGGCCTCACTGTTGAAATCGACGCTCAGCAGGTTGCCAAGATCGTTATCCCCAACAAGCTCTGGAACGGTGCCGATGAAATCTCCTTCACCGCCACTGACCCGGAAGGCGCAAAGGCTACCTCTAAGGCCGTCTTTACCGTTCAGTCTGTAAACGATGTGCCGGTTCTCAAGAAGATTCCGGACCAGATGATCGACGAAAAGATGGAATTCGCTTCTATCAACCTGGCTGAACTCGCTTCTGACGCTGACCATGCCTTTGGCCAGTTGAAGTGGGATGTTGCCGGTGCCAAGGCACTTAAGGTTAATATCGACAAGTCCGGTATCGCTACTGTTAAGGCTCCGTCTCCGCTGTGGAACGGTTCCGAAAAGCTGACCTTCACCGTTACTGACCCGGAAGGTGCATCTGCCAAGAGCGACGCTGTGTTTACCGTGAAGTCCATCAACGATCCTCCTGTCATGAAGGATATTGCTGGCCAGACCATCAAGGAAAAGGGTGAATTCAAGACCATCGAACTGGATAAGTTCGTTGAAGACCTTGACCACGATAAGTCTAAGCTGAAGTGGACTGTTTCCGGCAACAAGGACCTGAAGGTTGCTATTGACGCAAAGCATGTGGCTACCATTACCACTCCCAACAAGTACTGGAATGGTTCCGAAGCTATCACCTTCACCGTTACTGACCCTGAAGGTGCCGCTGACAAGCGTACCGTCAACTTCACTGTTGAATCTGTAAATGACCTGCCTGTATTCACCAAGCCCATTAAGGATCAGACCATTCCTGAAAAGCGTGAATTCGCAATCATTAACCTGAACGATATCGTAAACGATCCGGACCACAAGGCCGATCAGCTCACCTGGTCCTTCGATGTCAAGCCCAAGGCCAAGGGTGCTACCCCGGCTCTGAAGGTGTCTGTTGATGGCCAGCGTATGGCTAAGATCGTTATTCCGGACAAGTACTGGAATGGTGCCGAAGAAATCACCTTCAAGGTGGAAGACCCGGATGGCGGCAAGGCTACCTGCACCGCTCTGTTCACCGTTCAGTCTGTGAACGACGCTCCGACTATCGGTCAGATCAAGGATCAGACCATCGACGAAAAGCAGCAGTTTGCTGACTTCGACCTGGCTGCAATCGTTAAGGATCCGGACCACGCATTCGACAAGCTCAAGATTGATGTTGCCGGTGCTAAGGACCTCAAGGTTACTGTTGGCAAGGACGGCAAGGTTTCTGTGAAGACTCCGAACGTTCTGTGGAACGGTTCCGAAAAGCTGACCTTCACCGTTACTGACCCGGAAGGTGCATCTGCCAAG
>NZ_MWQG01000034.1:0-31253 GCF_002210365.1 Fibrobacter sp. UWH1 | reverse complement strand
GGATTTTTTTTTGTTTTCAGCCTAGATCGGATTTACTTGACGATGAGAATCCGCGATGCATAAAAAAGACCGCGGCTCGTATGAGTGGCGGTCTTTGATTGTCTAGGCCTCAGGCAGGGGATTTTTGCGGGGTCGCCCTCTGGGGCGTTTGACCGGTTGACCCTCCGGTTGGGCGGCGGGTCCGTCTGTCTGAATTGCAGAAGTGGTTGTGCGCTTGGCGAAAAGGGCCTCGCGGATTTTCTTTGCCCGTTCTTCGGCTTTCTGGAGTGCCAGTTCAGCTGCGGAGACGATGACGGCCTTGGGCTTTTCTCCGACCTTTGCTCCGAAGGATGCCTTCAGCACGCGGCCGGAACTGGGAGTCTGGTCCAAGAAGGTTTTGGTCGTGGCGGATTTTTCGTTCCCGGAGGGGAAAGTTTTCTTGGCCGTCATAAGAAAGTTCGTTGTGCCAGGGTGTCGCTGTTCCGGTTCGATCTTTGTACAGCTGGGGCTTTTTTCGGTAAATGCGTTGCGGAAAATTTCGCTTTTTTGCGGAGGGAGCGTTTCGACCGAACTTCTAAAAAGGGCTGCTGCCTCTTCGTGGGATTTTCTCTCCTTGGCGGCGATTCGTTCTCGCTTGCCGGGGCGACGTTCCCCTTTTTTGCGTTTTCCGGAAACTTCGCGCAGTTCCTTTTCGGAACGCTTGATTATTTCTTCGTCGGAGAGTCCCCTGAGTTCCGGCGGAACTTCGATGATGGGGAGCATTTCTTCCTTGACGTCTGCTATTTCACTCATATACTTCTTAATGTTTTAATTTTACAATATGATGTTCTTTTTTGGGCTGTCCAACCAAATCTGGTGTTGAAATGTTTTTTTTTGCCCCTGCGAACTTTATCTGTATTTTTGTAGGTGTTTTATGTACGTCTGCGGGTTCAAAAATAGGTCTTTGGAAACTTTTTGATTTGTCAAGAGTATTTTTAAACTTTTTTGATGTAAAAATTCTGTTAAAATTTAAAAAAAATTGAAAAAAGTGTTTGTCAAGGTCTAGAAATTTATTTTTTTTGGGACTATTTTTGGCCTACAATGCTTCGTTTTACACAAGATATCTTACTTGCTCTCCGCGCTATCTCTAATGAAGAAGAAGCGCATGAAATGTCTAAGAAGGCTCGCGAACAGTTCGACTTCCTCGGAATTCGTCTGGTTCCCCGCCGTGAAGTGACTTATCCCCTTTTTGACAAGAATCCGCCGAAGGATGGCGATGAACTTGTTGCTAGAGTCGAAGACATGTGGACGCAGCCTTATCGTGAAATTCAGTACGCCGCTTGCGACTACCTGTTCCGTCATCGCGGACTTCTGGGTGGCCAGCATTTGTCGTTCCTGAAGAAGCTGATCAAGACTCGTGCCTGGCGTGATACCGTGGACACCTTGGCCGCATGCGTGCTGGGTGACCTGGCTCTCCGTCTGCCGGCTCTCCGTACCAAGATCGCTTCCTGGATCCGTGATCCCAATGTGTGGGTTCGCCGTAGTGCAATCATTTTCCAGATTCAGTACAAAGACCGCACTGATTGGCCTTTGCTCCGTAAGTTCTGCCTGACCTGCGCTAAGGACGACGACTATTATATCCGTAATGGAATCGGTCGCGCATTGTCTGAATATGCCCGCATCAATCCTCAGGAAGTTCGTCGCTTTGTTCAGGACAATACTTTTGCTGAACAGACCACCCAGGAAATCTTGAGAATGATCTAATCCCTAATCGGGTTAGCAAAAACAAAAAGTTAGTTTGTTTAAATTAAAAGTCCCCGTTTCGCAGACGAGGGCTTCTTTTATTTTTTCTCGTATTCCTTTTCTAGAAATAGGCGCTGTTCCTTGTTGGCGGGTTGGGCGCTGCCTCTGCCCTGTGCGGATTCGCTAAAGGGGAAAACGAAACGTCCTCGCAAGACGCAACCCGGTGCCCCGGGATCGCATTCCTTGTTCCGCTTGACGCAAAATGTTCCTCTAAGATTTCGGCATTCATAACTCATACTGTAAATATAGTTATGAGATATGAGTTGTGAGATATGAATTATGAGTTGTAAAGTATGGAGGTATCGTCGCGATTATTTAGCTCAAAGGGCAGTCCTCATGCCTCGAACCTCATACCTAATTATCCTTTTACCTTTAAACTTCTGCCTTTTGTTTTTAAATTTTAACTCATGAGATATGGTGACCTTTCTTATTTCCAGAGCGGCGTGGCCGTTCCCCTCTTCAGCCTTTATAGCAAGCAGAGCATCGGTATCGGCGAATACCTGGATCTGATTCCCTTTGCTCGCTGGGCTCAGGTCTGTGACTTCAACATTATTCAGCTTCTGCCGGTGAACGATACTGGTGCTGAATCCAGCCCCTATAGCGCCCGCAGTGCCTTTGCCCTGAACCCAGTGTTCATCAATGTGCAGGCCGTGGACGGATCCTCTGAATACGAAGAGGAAATTCATGAGGCCAAGGCCAAGTTCGATGCTGAAGGTAAGATTGACTACTACAAGATTTCTACCTGGAAACGTTCCATCCTCAGAAAGATTTTTGACAATCGTTACGATTACCTGAAGAAGGACAAGGTTCTGACTCGCTGGATTGATTCCAACAGCTGGGCTAAGCCTTACTGCGTGTATGCTACCCTGAAGGCCCAGAATGGCGAATCCAGCTGGAAGGATTGGGCGGAATATCGCAATCCTACCGATAAGGATATTGAAAAGCTTTGGAAGAAGTTCATTAAGGACTGCCTGTTCCAGGCCTGGATGCAGTGTGTCGCCGAAATGCAGTTTAACGCTGCCGTTACCGAAGTTTCCAATATGGGTCTTCGCCTGAAAGGCGACATTCCTATCTTGATTAACGAAGACAGTGCAGACGTCTGGTCTGAACGCCGTTTCTTCTCACTGGATGATCGTGCCGGTGCTCCTCCTGACATGTTCAGCTACAGTGGCCAGAACTGGGGATTCCCCACTTACCGTTGGGACGTAATCGAACAGGATAACTTTGACTGGTGGCGTCGTCGTCTGGCCCAGGCTAGCAAGTTCTATCATGCCTACCGCATCGACCACGTTCTGGGCTTCTTCCGTATTTGGTCTATTCCCCAGTGCGAAGTGACTGGCATCATGGGTCGTTTCAACCCCTGTATCCCGCTGACCTTGAACGAACTTCAGAGTGCCGGTTTCTGCCAGGCTACGCTGGAATACCTGCGCCGTCCTAACTACTCCATTGACCAGCTTCGCGGTTTCCTGGGCGATGATACGGATCGCCTTGCTCCGGTCTGCTTCCAGCCGTTGGAAGGGGAATTCAACCGTCTGGTGCTGAAGCCGGAATTCTCTTCCGAAAAGGCAATCCTTTCTATGGGTGAACCTCAGGAAGTGAAGGACAAACTGTTGAAGGTTTACTGGAATAGAGTGTTCATTCCCTCTGGCGACGAGAATACCTTCTACCCCTACTGGTACTGGTACAATCAGCCGGTTTTGTTTACCTTGCCCGAAAACGAACAGCAGAAGCTTCGCGAAATTCTTAAGCGCAACGAAGATTCCCAG
This sequence comes from Fibrobacter sp. UWH1, assembly GCF_002210365.1. Taxonomy (NCBI): domain Bacteria; kingdom Pseudomonadati; phylum Fibrobacterota; class Fibrobacteria; order Fibrobacterales; family Fibrobacteraceae; genus Fibrobacter; species Fibrobacter sp. UWH1. Next base: position 27,726 of record NZ_MWQG01000034.1, on the reverse strand, counting down.
AACGGCTTGTGGGAACAGAATGCTACCAAGCTGCTCTCTGTGCTTGCCAAGGAAACCGACATGCTGGTCTGCGCCGAAGACCTTGGTGCAGTCCCGTCTTGCGTGCCGACTGTTTTGAACAAGTTAAATATCCTTTCTCTGCGTATCGAACGCTGGGCCCGTAATTGGAATGTGCCTTATTCTCCCTACTACGATATGGATGAATATCCCCGCCTTTCCGTTTGCACCACCAGCTGCCACGATACCTCCAGCCTTCGCGGCCTGTGGAAGGAACCGGATTTCGACCGCGGTCTTTACTGGTCTCATGCTCATTTGCCGGGTAACGCTCCTGAAGAAATTACTCCCACTGTTGCAAGAACCATTCTGACCCATGTGTTCAGCTCCAATAGCTTGTTCTGCATTCTCCCTGCTCAGGATTACTTCGCCCTTTCTGCAAGCCTTTCTCAGGTGGATCCTGAAAAGGAACGCGTCAATGTGCCGGGTACCGTGGGTGGTGCAAACTGGTGCTATCGTCTGCCTTGCTCTGTAGACGAATTGTTGGATTACGCATCCCTCAGTTCCGACATCCGCAAGCTGGTAGATGTACGTAAGCGCAGACCCTTGTGGAAATTTTAGGTGATTTGAAATCAGCGCGGCTTGTCCGCGCTTTTTTTTGGCTAAAAATGGACTCCAAACGGGGGGCTTTGCCTTAAATGGAGTCCATTTTTTTTGTTGTTTGTAATCGTTGCTGTACGCTTGTTTTGAAAATGGACTCCAAATGGCGTTGAATCCGACTTTTGGAGTGGATGAAATGTGCGAAAATAATCGTTTTTGGCTATGTTTAAGTTAATTTATTTGAAATATTGGACTCCAAAACATCTTGATATTGTAAAATGGAGCCTATTTTTTGCGAAAAAGAGACTTCGCAGATATATATTTATTGACAAACAGCCACCTTATTCCAACTATTGCCTATTATGAATTCATTTGCTCCCGCCTGGGTCAAGGATGCCGTATTCTATCAGATTTTTCCAGACCGGTTCTGCCGTTCAGGACGGTATAGTGCTGCCGGTAATTTTGTGAATTGGGATTCCAAGCCTACCCGCGAAAATATGTTCGGTGGCAATCTGGCCGGTATTGAAGACCGCCTGAAGTATATCGCCGACATGGGCTTTAACGCCATCTACCTTTGCCCTATTTTCAAGAGCAATTCCAACCACCGTTATCATACGATGGATTACTATGAAATTGACCCTGTCCTTGGGACCATGGCGGATTTTGACAGGCTCGTAAAAAAGGCTCATAAACTTGGGCTGCGCATCATTCTGGACGGAGTGTTCAATCACTGTTCCCGCGGTTTTTTCCAGTTTAACAGTCTGCTGGAACTGGGGCGCAATTCCCCTTATGTGGACTGGTTCCATATAAAGAAATGGCCCCTGAAGGCTTACTCAAAAAAAGCCAATTACGAATGCTGGTGGAATTTTCCGGCCCTGCCGAAGTTCAATACCGACAATCCCGAGGTCCGCGAATACCTGATGAGCGTAGGCGAGTTCTGGATGAAACGAGGAATCGACGGGTGGCGCCTGGATGTGCCTAACGAAATCAATGACGACAGTTTCTGGCAGGAATTCCGTCGCCGCATCAAGGCAGTCAATCCCGAGGCCTATATCGTAGGCGAAATCTGGGATGAGCCTTCCCGCTGGCTGATGGGCGACCAGTTTGACGGCGTCATGAACTATATGTTCCGTAAGGCGGTGCTGGCTTACCTCTTTGACGAAAATCCCATCAGTACCGAGGAGTTCTGCCGACGTCTGGAAGAGGCCTTCCCCAAAACCCGATGGTACGGGAGCGATGAGGGGGAGACTCCTGCCGGCGACATTCCCATGAACTTGCTGGGCAGTCACGATACGATCCGTTTGCAGTCCCTGCCTTGTTCCGACGGGGCACGGGTGCGCTTGGCCCTGACCCTGCTATTCTTTATGCCGGGAGCCCCCTGTATATATTATGGTGAGGAATTGGGGCTTAAGGGCGGTAAGGACCCTGACAATAGGCGGACCATCCCCTGGGATTCCCTTGAAAGTTTGCGGAAACATCCTGCTTACCCATATATAAAAGAGCTGATCGAACTCCGAAAATCGAACGTTGCCCTCAGAAAAGGCGATTTTTCTATAAAAATAGGGGAAAATGCATTCGAGATCCGCAGATTTTATGAAGAAAATGGGAAAAAGAACGTTTTGGAGCTGAAAGTCTACGGAGCCCAGGACGGTTCTTCCCCGAGTTTTGCTATCTTTGCGCCCAACTAAGCGTTTAGTACCTTATTAAGGGATTACAAATGAACAAGAACAAATTCGGCATGCGAGAATTCATCATTCTCCTCGTCATTATTCTTTCGGCCTACACTGTATGGCCTTCTATTCAGGTTCACTCCAAGTCGGGTGATGAGAAAAAGACCTTCCTTAAGGAAAATCCGAAGCTGGGTGCAAAGTCCATCAACTTCGGTTTGGACCTCGCTGGTGGTACCGCCATTACTCTCGAAATCGAGAAGTCCGGTATCAAGAACGAAGATATCAAGGACGTTCAGGAACAGTCCCTGGAAATCATTCGTAACCGCGTTGACCAGTACGGTCTTTCTGAACCTCAGATTTCTCCCAGCGGCGACGACCGTATCGTGGTTGAACTGGCAGGTGTGGATGACTCCACCGCTAAGGCTCTCGTGGGTTCCACCGCAAAGCTGGAATTCAAGATTCTGGCCGAAGCTGAAAAGTTCCAGCAGGTCGTTCTGCTCATCGACCAGTACCTGACCCGTCAGACTACTGACATCGCTGCAGACTCTGCCGCAACCGTCGACACTACCGCCGCCGCAGCCAAGGATTCCGCTAAGGACACCACCAAGGCTCTCTCCGATGACGAACTTCTCGGTAACACTCAGGTTGCTGAAGCCGCTCCCGCAGCAGAAACTGCAGAAACTGCCAAGGCTGAACCGGCAAGCGAAGTCGGCACTGCTCTTTCCGCTTACTACATGAACTTCGGCAACGGTGGTTTCATCGCCGAAGAAAGTGTTGAAAAGGTCAAGAAGCTTCTCGCTACTGAAGGCGTTCAGAAGCTGATTCCCCGTGACGTGAACTTTGCCTTCGGTAGCGGTCTGGAACCTGTCCAGCGCGGCTCCCAGATCAAGGCCAAGCGTCTTTACCTCCTGAAGCGTCGCGCCGAAATGTCCGGTGACGATGTTGTTGACGCTCAGCCGCACCGCGTTAGCGATGGTGTCAGCGCCGGCGAAGTTGCCGTTAGCCTCAAGTTCGGTGGCATCGGCCCCAAGAAGTTCTCCGCTGTAACTGCTGCAAACATCGGCAAGCAGATGGCTATCGTTCTCGACAACCAGGTGATTTCCGCTCCGGTGATCCGCGACCGTATCCCCAATGGCGAAGCTCAGATTACTGGCCTCGACGACATGGCTGAAGCAAACCGTCTGTCTGTCGTGCTCCGTGCCGGTGCTCTCAAGGCTCCCATGAACATCATCGAATCTCGTAGCGTCGGTGCTACCCTCGGTGAAGAAAACATCGTTCAGGGCTTCGGTTCTGGCGCTGTCGGCCTTATCCTCTGCCTCGTGTTCATGATCGGCTACTACCGCCTCGGTGGTTTCATCGCTAGCCTGGGTATGATCATCAATACTTTGGTTACCGCAGCCGTTATGTCTGTGTTTAACGCTACCCTGACTCTCCCGGGCATCGCTGGCTTCATCCTGGTGCTTGGTATGTCTCTCGACGCAAACGTCATTATTTACGAACGTATCCGCGAAGAAATCAAGGGCGGCCTCACTGCCCGCGCCGCTGTCGCCAAGGGTTACGAACGTGCATTCAGCGCCATTTTCGACTCCAACCTGACCACCGTGCTTACCGCCTTGATCCTTTACAAGATCGGTACCGGTTCCGTGAAGGGTTTCGGTCTTACCTTGATGATCGGTATTATTACTTCTCTCTTCTGCGCTCTTACTGTTACCCGCGCCGTGTTCGACTGGAAGCTTGCTAAGCAGGACGCAACCACCCTCTCTATCGGTGGCGGCTTCAAGTTCCTCAACAACGCTAACCTGCCTGTTGTTCCCAACCGCGGTAAGTTCAAGCTGGTCTCCATCATCATGATCGTGGTCAGTATCGCCTCTATCGCTGTTAAGGGCTTCGACTTCAGCATCGACTTCACTGGTGGTCAGGTTTATACCGTCCAGTATCAGGATGCCGATAAGCATGAAGGCGACCTGAACAAGGCTCTCGCCGATGCTGGTATCAAGGGTGCAAAGGTTCGCTCTCTGGGTGGTACCTCCGCTAACTCCTACCAGATCAGCATGCGCGCTTCTGAAGACGCTCAGTTTGAAGTCAAGATGGCTCAGGCCTTCGAAGCTGCAAACCAGAAGGTTGAAATTGTGGCTAAGGACAACGTTGGTCCTACCATCGGTAAGGAACTTCGTAACGACGCTATCATGGCCATCATCCTCGCATGGATCGCCATCGGTCTCTATGTGTGGTTCCGCTTCGGTAAGCTGGGTCTTGGCTTCGGTATCGGTGCTGTGGTCGGCCTCGTCCACGACTCCCTCATTACCTTGGGCTTCATCTCCCTCTTCGGTCTTTCCTTCGACGGTGCTCTCATCGCATCTCTCCTCACCATGATCGGTTACTCCGTTAACGATACCATCGTGGTGTTCGACCGTGTTCGTGAAAACGCCGCCATCCATGGCCTCACTGGCTTCGACAAGACTCTCAACAGCTCTATCAACCAGTGCTTCAGCCGTACCGTGATTACCTCTCTCACCACCCTCTTCGTCTGCTTGGTTCTCGCTATCATGGGCGGTTCCTCCATCCGCGACTTCGGTATGGTGATGGTCTTCGGTATCTTCATCGGTACCTACTCCTCTGTCTGCATTTGCTCTCCCTTCGTGCTCTGGTACTCCAAGCGCTTCAAGACCGGTGTGTAATAGCAGCTTAGGCTTTGTAAAGGCCTGGTAAAAAAATCAGATTTTTTAGGCTCGGACTTGCTCCGAGCCTTTTTGCTTTTACATATTTTTCTATTTTTGGGTCCGTTCGATCAAGGGGGCGCTATGCTCAAGAAGTACTATAAAATCGAATCAGGGCGCCTCGCTAGTGCCCCGAACGAAGAAGTGGCAGACATCGTCATGATGGGTTCTCTTAGCCAGGAACAGCGAAGCGTGCTGGTTAAGGAATACGAAATCACGGAACATACCATTGCGTCTGCATTCGACTCCGACGAACTTTCCCGTATAGAATACGATGATGACTTTACCACCATCGTGTTTAAGAAACCCAAGAACTATTCTGCGGCCGATAATTTCCAGTTCCGCGTAGAATCTTTCGGTATCTTCATTTTCAAGGACTGGGTGTTGCTCCTGACGGACTCCGACATTCCCATTACCGACGAAAAGCGTTTTTCCAAGATCGACAGCCTGAACACTTTCGTGCTTAAGGTTCTTAGCTATGCGATTTACCACTTCAACGAACACTTGAAGATCATCAATCGCATCAACGACGAACTGGAACAGAAGCTCCGTACCGCCATGGAAAACAAGTACCTGCTTTCCATGTTCAGCCTGAACAAGGGCTTGATCTACTACGTCAGCGCCCTGAACAGTAACGATACCCTGCTCCGCAAGCTCCAGATGGGCCGCAGCCTCAACTGGACCGAAGCCGAACGTGAATTGCTGGAAGACATCCAGATTGAAAACGGCCAGAGCCTGCAGCAGGCAAACATCTACGCCAACATTTTGACGTCCATGATGGATGCCCGCGCTAGCGTTATCAGCAACAACGTGAACACGCTGATGAAGAACCTGACCATCGTGACCATTTCTATTTCCCTCCCGACGTTCTTCGCCAGCTTGTTCGGCATGAACGTGCGCCTGCCCTTCGGCATGAACGGCGATGCCACCGGAGGTAGCGACCTGGCATTCTGGATTATCATTGCCATGTGCTTCCTGTCTGTGCTTGTGTTCATGGCCATCTGGACAAGAAAAAAATAGGGAACCGCATAATCCCAAGCGCTAGCTGGGAAATAAAAAAACGTCCGCTACAACGGTCGTTTTTTTTTGTTTGATAGAGAATTGCCTTGCCGCAGAGTCAGTTTCCGCGATCGCTCATGGAGGCGAACATGGCAACGATTTCGTCGGTGAAATTGCTTGCCGGAAGCTGGTTTGCAATTTCAAGAGCCTTTTCCAGGTGGTCCTGAGCGCAGGCCTTGGCCTTCTTGAATGCTTCCTTTTCGTTCAGCTTGGCGATAATCTTTCCGGGAACGCCAGCCTCGGAAGCCTTGGCGATGAGACTTTCCATCTCGTTGCGGTCGGCTGCGGAGCATCCGTCAAAGTAGTACAGCAGGGGCAGGGTAATCAGGCCGTTGCCAAGGTCGGTGAACTTGGCCTTGTCCAGGTTCTGGCTGCCAAAGCCGTAGTCCAGCAAGTCATCCACGATCTGGAAGGCGATGCCGAAATGGCTACCCATCTGGGCGCACTTGTCTGCGTTTTCTGCATCGAAGCCGGCCAGGATGCCGCCAATACGGGCTGCTGCGTCAATCAGGGCAGCGGTCTTGCCATCGATGATTTCGTCATACTTTTCAAAGGACAGGTGGGTATTGCCGGAATAGTCCAGCTCGAGAATTTCACCTGCAATCAGCTTGTCGGCTGCGTTAGAAAGAATCACGGGCACGTCTCGGGATTCTTCGTTGATGACGCAACGCATGGCCTGGGAAAGAACGTAGTCGCCAATGAGAACGGCAACCTGAGTTCCCCATTCCTTGTGGGCTGTCTTCTGACCGCGGCGGATGTCTGTTCCGTCGATAATATCGTCGTGGACCAGGCTTGCCAGGTGCAGCAATTCAATGCCTGCGCAAGCGTGTGCAACGCGGTCGGCGTTGGGCTTTACGCTGCCGCTCTGGGCAATCAGGCAAAGCAGGGTAGAACGAATGCGTTTGCCCTTGCGCTGGAACAGAGATACCAAACGTTCAGAAATGCCTGCGGGGGCATTCCTTGCCACGTCCATGATGACCTCTTCCGTCAGCTGGAGCTGGTCCTTTACGAGGTCACGGGCTTGGTTTAGAACGGTCTGAAAATCAGCTTTACTTTGAAGGGAATCCTTGGAATTCATGATTAAACATCCAGTTCGTCAAGAACCTTGTAGGCATTATTTTCAATAAACTTACGGCGGGGTTCCACGTCTTCGCCCATGAGCATGCTAAAGATCTGGTCGGCCACAACGGCGTCTTCCACATAGCACTGCTTCAGCAGGCGCTTTTCGGGATCCATGGTGGTTTCGAAAAGCTGTTCAGCAGACATTTCGCCAAGACCTTTGAATCGGGTGATGGTGACATTCTTCTTGTCTTCCAGCTTGGCCATGGCTTCTTCCTTGGCGTTTTCGTCGAACAGGTACTGCTCCTTGAGGCCCACCTTCAGCTTGTACAGAGGAGGCATGGCCAGGAACACGTGGCCGTTGTCGATAAGGGGACGCATATAGCGGAAGAAGAAAGTCAGCAGCAAAGTCTGAATATGGGAGCCGTCCACATCAGCATCGGTCATGATCACGATCTTGTGGTAGCGGAGCTTTTCCAGCTTGCATTCGGAACCGAGGCCGCAACCGATGGCGTTCACCAGGTTCTGGATTTCTTCGGTGTCCAGCACGCGGTGGAGGCTTGCCTTTTCTACGTTCAGGATCTTACCGCGGAGGGGGAGGATGGCCTGGAATTCGCGCTTGCGGCCCTGCTTTGCAGAACCACCTGCAGAGTCACCTTCCACAATGAACATTTCGCATTCCTTGGGATCGCGGCTACTGCAGTCGGCCAGCTTACCCGGAAGTCCGCCACTTTCAAGAACGTTCTTGCGGCGGGCCAGGTTACGAGCCTTATGGGCGGCTTCGCGTGCCTGGGCTGCGTTGTAGACCTTGTCCAGAATGACTCTCACGGCAGCCGGATTTTCCTGGAAGTATTCTTCCAGCTTGGCACCGAATGCACTTGCCACATAGCTGGTGATTTCGGAGTTGCCCAGCTTACGCTTGGTCTGGCCTTCGAACTGAGGCTGAGAAACCTTGATGGCGATAACGGCGGTAAGACCTTCGCGGATATCGTCAGAGGTAATCTGGATGTCCTTCTTGCCCTTGGGCATTTCGGCGGCAAACTTGTTGATGACGCGGGTCAGTGCGGTCTTGAAACCGGTAACGTGGGTACCGCCATCGTAGGTGTTCACGTTGTTCACGAAGCTAAAGAAGTTTTCCTGATAGCCGTCGTTGTACCACATGGCCACTTCCAGAGGATACTGGCCATCGGGGAGCACCAGGTGAATCGGGGCCTGGAACAGCGGAGTGCGGTGTTCATCCACATAGCGCACGAATTCAGAAACGCCACCCGGATAGCAGAAGGTTTCGCTCACCTTTTCTTCGGTACGTTCGTCGGTCAAGGTCAGGCGCAGGCCGCTCATCAAGAATGCCAGTTCGCGGAAGCGGGTAGCCAGGGTGTCGTAAACGTAAACGGTTTCGCTGAAAATGGTATCGTCCGGATAGAACTCGATGGTGGTTCCGGTTTCGTTTTCGGCGCAGGTTCCGATTTCCTGCTGGGGTCCGCAAGGAATACCCTTGCTAAAGGTCTGGGTCACTACCTTGCCCTTACGGCGAACGGTAGCCACAAGCTTGGTAGAAAGGGCGTTAACGCAGCTGACACCCACGCCATGGAGACCTGCAGAAACCTTATAGGAATTGCTGTCGAACTTACCACCGGCATGGAGCTTGGTCATCACCACTTCCAGTGTACCCACCTTTTCCTTGGGGTGGATGTCGGTGGGAATGCCACGGCCGTTGTCGGTCACGCGGATTCCGTTACCCGGAAGGATTGCAATTTCGATATGGTTACAGAATCCGGCCAGGGATTCGTCCACGGAGTTGTCCACCACTTCCCACACCAGGTGATGCAAACCGCGAATATCGGTAGAACCGATGTACATTGCCGGGCGCACGCGCACCGCTTCGAGACCTTCCAACACGGTAATGTTGGAGCCGCTATAATCTTCTTCGGCCTTCTTCAGGTCTTCGGTAGAAACGTTCTGATTGACTGTTTCAATGGAATCGACCTTAACGTCGTTCTCTGTATTTTCCAAATTTTCTGCCATCTTTTTCTCGTTTGCAGATGGCATTTCAGCCACCTGGCTAAATCAGTCGGACATCCCGCACTGCAGGCTTGCCCAACAGTAAATTACACTTGTCAATAATAGCTTTTTTTTGCAGGAACAGCTCGTGTTTCCAGGCTGAGTTGGCGCATTTTAGCACCAAAATTCCCTTGTTAAAACGGTCAATTTTTACGTGGGGTAAAAGCAATGTTCCGACCACTTTCTCGAACCCTTCCGACAGTGTCTTGAAGGTCATATCTTCGGTGATATTGCTCTTGTCCAGAACCATTTTCAGAAGAACGCTAATGTCTGCAGGACCATTCTTGCAGACTCCATTCTTCCGTCGTCTTTGTTCAAATGCGGCCATTGATTTTTACAGGAGCAACAGCTGTGAAAGCACGTAACCACCAATAAGAATACTGGTCATGCCTGCCACCACGGTGGCCTTTGTTGCCTTGCCTACGCCTTCGGCGCCGCTATGGGTGGTAAAGCCGAAATAGCATGCGTAACTGGATATAAAGAATCCGTAGAGAGTGGCCTTGATCAAGCCCACGATCAGGTCCCAATCCTGGTAGAACATTCTAACACCGTAGAAGAATACGGAAAAAGAAACTTCCTTGTACAGGTGAGCGACTTCGTATCCGCCGATAATGCCGATAAAAATACTCAACACCGTCAGGGTGGGTAACATGATGACTGTTGCAATCAGGCGGGGGGCCAGCAAGAACTTATAGGGACTGAGACCTAATACTTTGTATGCATCAAGCTGCTCCGTGACCGCCATAGTGCCAAGCTCAGAACACATGGAGGCTCCGATTCGGCCTGCCAGCACCATGGCTGTAAGAATGGGACACAACTCGACCATCACGGATTTTCCCACGGCCATGCCCACAAACATCAGGGGAATCATATCGGCGAACTGGTAAGCCAGCTGCCAAGACATGATGGCTCCTGTCGCAAGGGAGGCTGCCACCACCACAGGGATACTGGTGACACCCACATGCTGCATCTGTTCTACGGTTGTGTGCAAGTTGCTGAAGGCTCCAGGCACACTCTTAAACATCTGCCACACGAAGTGCAGATAACCGACGGCGGTGTACAGAAATTTCCGGATGAATTTGCCCAGACTTTCTGCGGCTCTGTCCATTGTCTTTATCAAGGTCAGTCCTTATTTCTTCTTGGAGTCCTTGGCCTTTTCGGCGGTGGGCTTCTTGGCGGGCTGTTTCTTTGCCGGAGCGATAGCCTTGTTGTAAAGGCTCATGTCGCTCAGATACTTGATGGCTTCGTTCAGCTGCTTGTCGCGCTTCAGGGAGAATGCGGTACTTACAGAATCGTTAATGAAGGAAGTCAGAAGTTCACGCTTGATGCCGTCCTTGATATAATCCTTGTTTTCGTCGAACTGGGCATTCCTGTTGTTTTCCAGGGCGGTGCGCATTTCTGCCAGACGGGCTGCCAAGACGGAATCGGTTACGGTCTTGGAGGAATCGCCCATGTAGTTCTGTTCACGGATAATGCTCTTTTCCAACTGGTCGACGCCAACAAGTGCGTTAGACTTGATTTTCGTGAAGTTGGTATCCTTCATGCAGTAGTCCTTGAACTGCAGGTACAGGCTGTCGGGTACTTCCCATTCTGCACTGATCTTTGCGCCAGACTTTTCCAGGTCCGGGCGAGCCTTTACAGCAAACTTGAAGTACATAGACATTCTTTCCTGAACCTGAACAACCCAGGGCATGGGGTCCAGTTCAACTTCAACGTCAGGAGTGATGCCGCCGCTGCCGAACATCATACGGCCGTTGTTGGTGTAGAAGGTATCCTGGGCTACGGTATCCTTTTTCAGGGAATCAACCTTTGCCTCGTCGCCGGATTCCTCGGCGTCGTATTCGGCTTCCTGCAACTTCAGACCCTTGATCCCGTTTTCGGGCTTGTTGATGCAACGTCCGAAAGGCAGGTAGTAGAATGCGGTGGTCAGCTTCAGGGCGTTGCCCTGGTTATCCAGCGGGAAGATGGTCTGTACGGAACCCTTACCGAAGGAGGTCTTACCGATAATGAGAGCGCGGTCCCAGTCCTGCAGTGCGCCAGAAACAATTTCTGCTGCGCTGGCGGAACCCTGGTTTACCAGGACCACCATGGGAATGTCCTGCTTTATGATACCGTCTTTGCGGGCACGGCTTTCGGTACGCTGGGTACGGCCGCGGGTACTTACGATGACATTGCCCTGCTTTAGGAACAGTTCGCTAATTTCGATAGCCTGGTTCAAAAGTCCACCGGGGTTGTAGCGCATGTCGAGAATCACCTTCTTCATGCCCTGTTTCTGCAGGCTGCGGAGGGCGTTTTCCACGTCGCTGGTGGTCTTGTCGCTAAAGGTTGCCAACTTGATATAGCCGATATCCTTGGTCACCATGCCGTAATGGGGCACTGCGTGCACAATGATTTCTGCACGGGTAATGGTGAAATCCATCAGGTCGGGAACGCCTTCACGTTCAATAGAGACGGTCACATCGGTACCGATCTTGCCGCGGAGCTTGCTGACGGCGTCATCCAGGGTCAGACCCTTGGTGTCCTTGCCGTCAATTTTGCGGATGCGGTCGCCTGCGCGGATGCCCAGACGGAATGCCGGGGTGCCAGACAGCGGAGAAATCACGGTCAGAATGTTGTCGCGGAGGCTGATAGTAATACCTACGCCGCCGAACTTGCCTTCCATGGATACCTTGAGGCTTTCGTAGTCCTTGGGGCTGAATACCGTAGTATGGGGGTCCAGGATGTTGCGGATGCCACCCAGGGCGGCGTCCGTCAGTTCCGTGGGGTTCACGTCTTCGACATACTTGCGGTTGACTTCAGAAAGAACCTTGTTCAGTCGGGAAACTTCGTCATAGAAATCACCCGGGGGTGTCTGCTTGTCACCTGCTGCGTTGGCAAGAGCAAGTGCAGAAAGGGAAGCTACGAAAAAATTGCGAAAGTTCGGCATATAGAATTTCATACCGAAAAAATACAATTTCATAGGAAAGTCGTTGTATGAAAAACGGAAAAACCGGCCCCGTAAGGCCGGTTTTTAATTTAAGGAGAGAGAGATGAAAAAACTTCAGTAAGAAAAGTGGCGTTTCACTAGGCTGCGCCGTGAAGGTCGTGAGTCCTGTAATCTCCGCGGAGCTTGTCCAGGGCGGCCTTCTTGATCTGGCGAACTCTTTCTTTAGAAAGACCAACCATGGGACCGATATCCTTGAGGGTGTATTCGATGTCCCGATCGAAGCCGAAGCAGAGCTTGATCACTCGCATTTCTTCTTCGGAAAGGTTGTCCTTCATGGCCTTGTCCATATGCTTCTTGACAAAGCTATATGCGGCCAGGTTGTCAGCCTTGTTTTCAGAATCAGACAAGGTGTCGCCTAAGGTGAGTTCCTGATTGGTGCTCAAGGGGGCGTCGAGAGAGGAGGAACGCTGAGCCATCATCAAGATCTTTTCAATAGAGTCTGCCTTGTACTTGGAAACACCTTCAAGACTCTTGGGGTCAATGGATAGTGTTCCACCGATATTCTGACGGAGGGTGCCTCCGTGCTTTGAAAACTTACGAATTACCAGTTCCTTTTCAGCGCTGATGCGAACGATGCGGCCGTTTTCTGCGATGTGGCGTACAATGTTCTGACGAACCCACCATACGGCATAACTGATAAACTTAAGATTGGTGCTAAGGTCAAAACGCTTGGCGGCGTGCATCAAACCCATATTACCTTCGTTAATCAGTTCGATTACGTCAACGCCCTGACCCTTATACAGATTGGCGATGTTTACAACGAATCGGAGATTGGAATTGACCAGCATTTCCATTGCAGAACGGCTACCCTGCTGCTGGATCTTACGGAGTAAAATGTATTCCTGTTCCTTGGTAAGCAGCGGATATTTGGAAATCTCGTCGAGATAACGGAAGTATGCGTCCTTCTCGCTTCTTGTACGTGTATTTGTATTCATATCAGCCTCTTGTTTGTTGTATTGTTTCTTACGTTTACAAAGATACCTCTATGTTCTAGTTGAAGTGTCATAGATTGGTGTAGGGTTTGCAAAAGTTTTTCACAGATTTTGTCATTTTTTCCGTAGTTTTGTCATACTTTTGTCATGAAGTGCCAAAATTACGCTTAAAATGACCTATTTTTGTTGTTCTAAAGAGGACAAAATGTCAATTGAAAGCACAAAAAAACGTTTAAAAGACTTCTGGCAGGTTATTCACGAGCGTCTTTCCTCCTTACAGGAAGATCAGTTTGACCGCGGCGAACGGGAATTGATTGCCATATTGGGAGATGATGAATCGAAAAGCTTTTTTCCTGTGCCGGCAACGCTGTTGATGGTTCTTGTTTGGAGCTTTATTCTTTTTTTCCCTTTGATTATCCTGTTGGATCCTAGCGGATCTGTTGGGGATGACGTTACCATGGGTGCGTTGGGCCGTTATTATCTGCCCTTGTTGTCTACGATGCTGATCTTTTTCCTGAATCAGAGAATCCTTGTTCCCAAATTCTTTTTCAAGAAAAAATATGTTCGCTATTTTGTCTGTGATTCAATTCTGTTTGTCATTGTGCTGTTTTGTCGTGAACTATATTCGTTCCTGACAATGTCGGAATCTAGTGGTGGCATTGCTGAATTTTTCGGGTCTTATTGTTTCAGAACGGTTAGAGATCATTTTTCTGTCTGGACTCTTGTTTCGTTCATGATTATCTTAAGCACCATTAGCTTCCTGTGTATCATTATCTCTGTATTTAGTCGTCAGCTTATACGAGCCTTTATTATTCGCGAAAAGAAGAAAGTGGCGCTGGAGTATGAACTTGATTTTTTGAAGAGCCAACTGAGTCCCCATTTTCTGTTTAACACGCTGAACAATATTACTAGCCTAATCAGGATTGAACCGAAATTGGCAGAAAGCAGCATGGAAAAGCTGAGTAAACTTTTACGCGTAATGCTTTATCAGACGTCTGACAAGTTTATCGATATCAAGGATGATGTTGATTTGCTACAGAAGTACGGAGAACTTGAAAAACTTCGTCTTCCTAAAAGTTTTGAGTATGTCTTTGAGACGGATCTGGAGAACCCTCATTGTCAGATTCCTCCTCTTTTGATGATGCCTCTTGTTGAAAATGCAATGAAGCATTGTGTAAACCCTGATGGGAAAAGCTTTGCTCATATTCGCATCAGTCAGAAAGATGGCAAGATTCATTTCAAATCGGTAAACAGCAACTTCCCCCGTAAGCCGAAACCTGGTGCAAGTGGACTCGGTCTGGCAACGTTTGAAAAACGCCTTGAGCTGTTGTTCTCTGGTAAATACTCCTACGGAACTTGGATCGAAGGGAATACTTACGTTTGCGATTTAACTCTGACGGTAAAATAAGAGCCTCGCCCGGGGGCGAGACTTGAAATTTATTTCAGGGCTTCCAACGTTTTACGGGCCTGCTTTGCCAGGATATCGTTTTCATTCATTTCAATGACTTTCTGAAGGTAGCCGATGCCTTCCTGAACTTCAATTTTATTGGTGACGCAGGTCTCGCCCAGAGTGAACAGCGAACGTCTTGCAAAATTCGGATCCTTTTCCTTGCTGAGACATTTTTTCAGAAGGAGAATGGCGGCGTCCGGTGCATTTTTAGCCTTGGCGATTTCGCCCCATTCCATCCATTGGTTGCTTGAAAAATCAAGGTATTGGTCGGGGGCGGTCATTCGGATGACGGTCTGTTTTACGAGGGCTGCATCCACGGGGTGTTCCTGAAGAAGTTGTGTCAATGCAAGACGTAGCTGCTGATGGGCTTGTTCCGGTCTGCAGTTCTTGGCGCTTGTAAATCCATCTTCGATAAGGGTTCTAGTCTTGGCCTTTCTTTCGGCCATCGGATTCTGGGAGGCTTTTTCCAGAAGGCGTTCCCTTAAAAGGTCTGCGTTGATTTCGGCTTGGCTCCTAAGGCGAGTTTCGATTCGGACGCCAGCGAAGGCGCCGATTCCAAAACATACGGGAGAAAGGGCGGCCACCGCACCAAAGATCCCCGGATTGAGGAACCAGTTGATGGCCATGTCCAGTATTACGCCCGAGAAACAGATGTTCCTTGTTAGAGGGGTGACCTGGTTCTTGCGGTTTCCGAAGGCGGTCGCTCCCAATAGGAATGCCACGGTGAGACTCATGCCCATGTAGCGTTCTGTGGAGTAGTGGTCGAAGAAACTCGTGGTTGTCAGTACACTTACCAATATGGGGCCGGCGAGTGTCACTGCCGCTGTCGTCAGACAGATGATCCATAGGCTCCAACGTCTAGCCAGTCGCACGATAGCGAACATGAACAGCCCGGCAAACGAAAGGAAACTGCATACTCCAGGAATCAAAATCCAGCTGGTAAGAACTCTTTCGTATTGTTCGTATTTCGGGGCGAAGGCGAGGCTGTAACGAAGGTATCTATCGGTAAAGCTGTTAATCCATTCCTCTAGACTTGCTCGATAGTCGCTTTCGTTAGGATAGTGACCGTGGTCTTGGATGTAGGCTTCGCGGCCTCCGTTGTTTTCCCACCATTCGCGATATTCCTTCTTCATTCCAGCAACGCGTTCTTCTACAATGTAGGACGGGTTCTGCTGAAGGTATTTTTCGCGATAGCGCTGGAATTCTTCGGCTTTTAATTCTTTTGTGGGTTCGAGGCCCACGGATCTAAATTCACGGGCGCCTGCGTTATGCCACCAGGTATCAAAGGTCTTGACGATATTGCCTTCCCTTTGGTGCTGCTTGATGTATGGGTATGCACCGGTGATTCCATTGAATACACCTAGCGAAACAACCAGGATGAGCGCTACATAGTGTAACGGTTTCATCTGCTGTAAAATATCCTTGGCAAATTTCAAAAATATCCTTAGCCGTCGCTTGATTTGGGCTAGGGGTGTTTTGTTTTGCAGAAATACAGATCTTTCACGACTTGGGAAACTTGCCATATAAGCAAAATATAATCTAACGATTGTATTCGCGCAATTGATTCCACAAAAAGTCTGTGTTTACGTCTCGGTATCCCTGAGCATTTACCCTTTCACGGAGTTTATGCGCAATATCGAACAGGTTCGGACAATTCTGCATGCGTTCAAAGCTGTCGAATATGGTGAGGTTTTCGATCCATTGAGACAGTTCTGGGAATCGTGGGTCGTTAAAACTGTTTTCGCGGCCTGTTTTCAGGTGCTCCAGGTAACGGTCTGTGACTCGGTACCCATCTTCCACGAAGATGTCCATGGACTTGGGGAAGAGTTTGCGGCCTGTCAGGTATTCGTGGACAATGATGCCGAAGCTGAAATAGTCTACGGATGCCGAAAGATTTTCTCCCATGATTGCCTGTTCCGGTGCGCTGTAACAGGGGGTCATCTGTCCACCATATTCGGTGACGGTTTCCCGCATTTTGGCCTGGGCGTAACCGAAGTCGCATACAAGAATCTTGTGGTTGTTCTTGTGTTGCGGGTTTTGGCACAGGAGAAGGTTCTTGGGCTTGAGATCCTTATGGACCACTTGATAGTAGTGGAGCTGGCTGATGGTGTTGGCCAGGTAGGCTAACTGGGATACCCGGTGGAGAACTTCATCATCGGTAAGGTCTGTGCGGAACGTGCGGTCCAGGGAGCACCCCTTGATGAATTCCATCTTGAGATAGGGATGGCGGCCAGCGATGCCACCGCCCATGCTCTGAACGACGCCTTCGATATTGGTGGCGTGGATCAAGTTGTTAATTCTGATTTCGTCCTGGAATGCGCTCAGCAGCATGTTGAGGCGGTGCAGGCGGTTCTTTCCGGGAGGAGCCCAGAATTTGCAAATCTTGACAACGATTTCCTTTTCGGCGTAGTGGGTGGAATCTCCCGGGTGTTCTATCCAGAAGTTCGCCCTGTACAGGTTGTTGGTACCTTCTAGAGTCAGAGGTTCA
The DNA here is from genome assembly GCF_002210365.1 of Fibrobacter sp. UWH1. Classification (NCBI taxonomy): domain Bacteria; kingdom Pseudomonadati; phylum Fibrobacterota; class Fibrobacteria; order Fibrobacterales; family Fibrobacteraceae; genus Fibrobacter; species Fibrobacter sp. UWH1. Next base: position 10,710 of record NZ_MWQG01000034.1, on the reverse strand, counting down.
ATGAGCTTGATCCTCTGGGCGGCACCGTTGTGCAGAAATTCAGGATTCTGGTCAAACCACCGCTGGTATTCGTCCATGGTGTAATTTGGACGCAGCGCAAGGTTTCTTGAAACACGGTCTAACGTTTCTGCAATGATGTTCCGAAGCATGCTACAATTATAGCTTTTTTGAGTCGGGTAAAAACAAAGAGACCCCGCATTTGCGGAGTCCTTTGTTCATAAAAATTTGGTTTGAAATTATTTCTTTTCGGTGGCCCTTTTTTCCAAGGTTTCGGTAATGATTTTGTAGGCTTCGTCTACGGAGTCGCAGAAGTGGAACAGGTTGAGGTCTTCCTTGTTGATCATACCTGTTTCTGCCAGGTATTCCCAGTTAAGGACCTTTTTCCAGAACTTGGCGCCGTATACGATAACGGGCATTCTCTGAGCGTACTTGTGAGTCTGGATGAGAGTGAGCATTTCGAACATCTCGTCAAGCGTACCAAAGCCGCCGGGGAATACCACCAGTGCCTGGGCCATGCAGAGGAACCAGTACTTTCTAATGAAGAAGTAGCGGAACTGGAAGTTCAGTTCGTCGTCGATGTAGACGTTGGGATGTTGTTCGAAGGGCAGCTTGATGTTGAGGCCGACGGAGGGGGTTCCCACATCGTTTGCTCCACGGTTTCCTGCTTCCATAATGCCGGGGCCGCCACCGGTCATGATGGCGTATCCTTCGTTGCGCTTGTTTGCCCACTTGCCAAGCTTTGCACCTAGCTCACGGGCGGCATCGTAGTACTCGGCGACGAGTTCCAGACATTTAAGACGGGCCAGTTCTGCCTTGTTCTTGCAGTTCTTGCGGCGCTTCTTGATTTCTGACATGGGGAGGGTTCGTGCGGAACCGAAGAAGACGATGGTTTTCTGGATGCCTTCCTGATCAAAAATCTGCTGCGGACACATGAATTCCGACAGGATTCTGATGGGGCGGCCCATGTTGCTATCCATAAAAGCCTTGTTGTAGTACATCATCTGTCCGGGGACGAGCTGGAGTTGCTTTTTCTTAGTTGCCATGGTACACACTCCTTTTGAAATCATGCGGATTTCCGTTTAAAATTCAAATTAAATCCCCGAAATGAGGGGGTGACACGATTTAAAATACTTTCAAAAAGTAAAACGGCACTAATTTGCTCCGAAAAAATGCTTTTAATCTTCTTCCAATGTGGAAAAACTTTATATTTGATATATGCTCGTTAAGATTTGGACCGATAGTTTTATCATTACTGGCGAAATCGACACTCTTCGTGACGAACGCCTTACAGATTATATTCGCGAAAACAAGGACTTTATCGCCGTTACCCAGGTAAAGGTCAGCGACAGAACTGAAAAGGACTTGTTCCGTACTCACTTTTTGAATGTGAGTACCAGTCATATTGAAATTATCCTGCCCGCAGAATAATTTCTTAATGCAGACTAGGTGAAGTTCCGCAAAATAAGATGCCGCCCCGAATGGAGCGGCTAAATTTCGTGGAGGTTTCCCTAGAATTCCATGGCGATTTTCTTGATGAGGAACCTGCGAGTGTCATCGTCAAGTTTCTTGGGATCGTAGGTTTTTCCAAGCAGACCTGCGTAGATGTTATAGGGGCTGGCGGTGCCGCCCATTTCATTACACTTGATCTTGGTCATGATGTTGCCGCCCTGAATCTGGATGCCGAGAATATGTTCGTTCAGGTTGATTTCCTGACCGCGGTGGTTGGTGACCACTGGCAGGGACTTCTCGTCGAAGGACTTCATGATTTTTGCTGCCGTTTCCGGATCCAGGTTGTCCGGAGTGAAGCTGTAAATCATGGCCTTGGGCATGTTCTTGCTCAGCTTACCCTGTAGCGGTTCGATGTTCACGATTTCCATGCCGCGGGGGAAGGGGGCGGAAAGCTGCTTCATGGTTGTTTCCAGGCCTTCCTTGCTGATGTCCAGCGGTTGTAGCAGTTCCACGCTGATGATTTCGCAGTAGGTTTCAAGGCCGAGGGGGAGGGCGCCCATGTTACTGATACGGGGCTTGGGGCTGAAACCTTCACTGAACTTGATGGGGATTCCTGCGCAAAGGAAGGTTCGCTCGAAGAAGCTGAGCATGTTCTGGTGAGGCAGGAAGCGGCTGATGCCAGTCTTCTTGAAGGTAATCTTGTAGCTATAGCAGACCTTCTGGCTGGGACGGCGTTCTGCCACCAGCTTCTTGATTTCTTCGGGTGTGCGGCTGGGAGCCTTATGGCGTACCGGATCGTTGGCCAGATGGATTTCTGCACCGAAGCCAGGAATGCCGCACTTCTGGCAGTCGCCCCACTTGCAGTTGGGAACGGGAGCGGAATCTTCCTTGAAAGCCTTTTCCCATTCGCGGCGGAGGTACTGCTTGGTGGTTCCTGCATGGATGATGTCCCAGGGGAAGACTTCTTCCTTTTCGCGGGTGCGGTAGACCCAGCTGGTGTCGTAGCCGCATTCTTCCCAGACCTGGAGCCAAGTGTCGTAGTTGAAACGATAGGCGTCGCTTTCAAAGGTTAGACCTTTCTTGTAGGCGGCATAAATCACGGGGCCAAGACGACGGTCACCGCGGCTGTATACGGCTTCCAGGTGGCTCATTTCCCAGCCAGCCCAGTTCACCTTCACGTTGGGGTGTCTAAAGAATCTTTCGCGAACGAAACGGATATGCTTTAGGGCGGTTTCCTTGTCCATAAACGGAGCCCACTGGAGGCCGGTGAAGGATTTGGGAATCAAGATGCCCATGGAAACGGCAATCTGGCATCCGCGGAGATACTTGCGGCCAATCTTTACCAGGTTCTCGATCAGGCCACAGAAGGCTTCCATATCTTCCAGGTTTTCGGTGGGAAAGCCGATCATGGTGTAGAGCTTGATCTTGTTGAATCCGCTGCTGAAGGCGTGCTCGGCGGCGTTGTACATGTCCTGGTCGCTGATGGTCTTGTTGATCATCTTGCGGATTCGTTCAGAACCAGTTTCTGGGGCGAAGGTGGCGCTACGGCCGCCCTTCAATGCGGAAATTTTCTGAGCCAATGTTTCGCCGAAGGCGTTGACGCGGATGGAGGGGAGGCTTACGTCTACGGTATCGAAGAACGGATCGTCGATGATAGAGTCGGTAAGGCCTTCCACCGGCTTGTAGTCGGCGGTAGAAAGGGAGAGCAGGCCCAGTTCGCGTTCGCCTGTGGCCTTGATGCCTTCCTTGGCGATTTCAAGAACGTCGTCTGGATCCAGCTCGCGGCAGGGGCGGTACCAGATGCCTGCCTGGCAGAAACGGCAACCCTGGGCGCAACCGCGCATGACTTCTACGCTGAAGCGGTTGTGGACCAGCTGCATGTTGGCGATGAGGTTCTTGATGGGGTAGTTCTTGCGGTCCATTACGGGAATGAACTGGCGGCGAACGCCGGTGGTCTTTTCGTAGGGGCCGGTGGCGGGTTCTGCAGGAACGATGTCGCCAAATTCGTTGGTAACGGTGGGACGGAGGCTGGGGACGTATACGCCGTCCAGTTTTGATAAATTCTCGAGAATCTGCTTGCGGGAAAGGCCTGCCTTTCTGCCATCGCCGACGCAACGGAGGAACTTGACCATCAGTTCTTCACCGTCGCCAATCTGGAAGGCGTCAAAGAAATCCGCTACGGGTTCCGGGTTGGCCATGGCGGGGCCGCCGGCGATAACAATGGGATCCTCTTCTCGACGATCCTTGCTCCATACGGGGACTCGGGAGAGTTCCAGCACGTAGGGCACGTTTGTGAAGTTCAGTTCCGTCTGCAAGGTCATGGCCAGGACTTCGAAATCCTTTACGGGTGTGTAGCTGGCGTAGCTGTACAGGGGAATGTCGTACTTTTCCATTTCTCGAGCCATGTCTTCCCAGGGGGCAAAGCTCACTTCACATAGCAGGTCCGGTTCCTTGTTGATTATATGGTATAGGATGCGGATGCCGTTATTGCTCATGCCGATTTCGTACTTGTCGGGGAACACGAAGGCCATGCGGCAGTGCATTTTGCTGTGGTCTTTGACAACGCTGTTGGCTTCGCCACCCATATAACGGGCCGGGGATTCGACAGCGGGGAGAGCTAGGGCGATTTTTTCGAGAATGGTCATAGGCCTAAATTTAGAATATTAGTGCTTTATAACGGAATAGGGGTGCCATGTAGAAATTAAATAAGTAAATTTTTCGTATGACTATGGTATCTTACATTGTTTGGCTCATAGCTTTTGTAGCTGGGGTGGGCGTATCGTTTTTCGTTCCCGAAGCGACTATTTCGCTGGGCGGAAAGTTTGCCTTTATCGGCGCCTGGGGTGCCGTTCTCGGATTTGTTCTTTACACTCTCTGCAAGCGTAGGGTGGAAACTGCCGAGGCCGAGTTTAACGAAAATCTGGAATCTCTGAAGGCCTCTCAGCTAGATCTGGTCACTGGAATCCAGGCCAATAAGCCTGCAGAACCGGTAGAAAAACCTGCGGTAAAGGCTCCTGAGCCGCCGCCTGTAACGGCAAAAAATGAAATTCCTCTTCCCAAGGGCGCTATTTCCGCCAGGGAGGCTCTTGAAAAGATTGCTGGGGCTCCTCTGAGGGCGAATTTCCCCCTGGATGTCTGGAAGCGTTATGCCAAGAGTATTCTGAAGGATAGACCTTTCGGTGAAGTTCTGGCGAATCTTGAAAAGTTGTTGCCTGCCATGTTCCCCAAGGCTTCTGGTATCTTATATATGTATGCAGGTACCCAGACTGACCTTCGCAAGCTGTATTCCTTTGGTCCTTCTGTCATCAGTGATGCTTCCATTCGTCCTGGTGAATGTGCTAGCTATAACTCTGGTGAAATTGTTGTTTGTGATTATTCCAAGCATGACTTGTCTGGTGGTTGTACCCATCTTCACCACCGTCCCCAGGGAATTTCTTTCTGCGCTCCTATTGAAGGATTGGAAGAACATTTCGGCATTTTCTCTCTGCAGGTAGATGCCTTGCCCGACAATGAATCCCTGGATGATTGGCATGCCAAGGTTAGCTTTGTGGCGACGACTTTTGGTCTTTATGTGTCTAACCAGAATTTGAATGTCCGCTATAAGGAACATAGTATCAGGGATAATCTGACTGGCTTGTTTAACAGACGTTATATGGAAGAATCCCTGGCTCGGGAAATTGCGGCTGCAACTCGACACAAGACTCCCATTGGCCTGATTATGCTGTATCCCGATTCTATTGCCGAGATTCAGAAGACTAAGGGGCGCCATGCTGTTGAACAGCTCCTTTGGGAACTTGGACAGCGCTTGCCTGGTTATATCCGTACAGAAGATATTCCCTGCCGTTATGACGGAGAGATGTTCTGCATCATCCTGCCGGGAGCTGACTTGAAAATTACACGTCAGCGTGCGGAAAAGATCAGACACGAGATTTCCCAGTTGCAGATTGCCTATGGTGCTGGTGTGCTTGCCACTCCGTTGAGCCTGGGTGTTGCGGTGATGCCCGCCCATGCGGCTGATGGTGGATCCCTGCTTTACATGGCCGAGGCTTCCTTGAGACACGCCATGCAGGCTGGCGGAAACCGCGTGACTATTGCGGACGCATTGATTAACCGCTAACGTTTCTAAGGCGTTTTGGTAGGCTGGCCTCTGGCCAGCCTTTTTTCGTTCCCATTTAAAGTATGAGGTTCTTCGTTTGACGTTACCCCTGGTTCGTTTTTATAAAAACCCAAAGGCATCCCAGCTGACGCCGAGATGCCTTTTTTGGGGGTTAGGAGGAGAACAAAGAGTTCTTGAACCTAAAGTTATAAAGTTTTTTTGAGGCGTGCAATATGTTTTTTATTCTAGGTTGAAACAAGTGTTGCGAAATTCTCAATGAGGTTTTTTCTAAATTTGGCCCCATGAAGAAGTTTGCTGCACCTATTGCATTGCTGGTCCTGGTCTGTTGCCTGGCCGCATATCTAGTTGTTGACTTTTCGGGTCCTAGGTCGTCTTTTGATTCCGACGCCTATTTGAAGGCCCGCGCAAGGATTGATTCTCTTGAAATTGCTCTCTGGGACGCCCAGAATTCTCCGGCTGACCAGATGACGATCCGTACCCAGCTGGAAACTGCCTGGACCGAACTGGCCGCCATGCGTGAAACTCCCACAGAACCTGTTGCCGAGGGTGGCGAAGGTGAGGCCGTTGCAGAACCTGCCGATGATGGCAAGATTGCCGGTATGTCTTCCGATGTGATCGGCTGGATCATTGGAGGCGTCCTGGCTGTAATCGCCTGCGCCGTGATTCTTGTGTTTGTACTTCGCCGTCGCCAGGAAATTATTACTCGCCGTATGGAGGCTATCAAGGCTGAACGTTTCAAGGAAGTCAAGGCTGATCTGGATGATGCCACTACTTTGGCTCCCCGTCCCCGCCCCAAGAAGCGTTCCATTATTGCCGATGCCGAGGAATACGCAGCTCACAAGCGTGAGACCTTGGCCCAGCAGCAGTTGAATGCTTCTGCTCCCAGCCCTTCTGGCGAAGAACCGAAGATTGCCTTCGAAGACGAAAATGGAGTTCCCGAAAACAAGATTATGACCGGACTCCCGGGTTCCAAGCCCACCCTTCGCCCGACGGCCAAGGAACGTATTACTTCTGCCATGCAGAATCTTTCTGACGTGCTGCGTACTCCTCGTGGGCTTTCTCGTGAACGCACCATGAAGTTGCGTGCCCAGAGCCGCAATGCTACAGGCGATCCCAACTTGCAGGGGAGCAACCCCCTGGAAACTTCCCGCTTTGATCGCGAGGCTACTGAAAAGTTGAAAATCCTTCAGCTGTCTCGCCGTGGATTCCCCGCCTCTGCAATCGCTTCTCAGTTGAAGATTCCTCAGGAAAAGGTCGAAGCAGTCATTAAGGACGCCCAGGCCTAATGCGTTATCGCTTCAGGTGTGAATACCTGGGTAGCGCCTTTCATGGCTGGCAGGCCCAGAATGAAGGTGGCAAGACCAAATTTGTAACGGTGCAGTCTGCGCTGGAAGAGGCTTTTTCCATTGCGCTTCGTTCTCCTATCCGCATTACCGGTTCCGGTCGTACGGATACTGGCGTTCATGCCCGCGGTCAGTGTGTTCATTTTGATTATGACGGCGAACTGGATTTGGTGCGTACGGTGAATTCCATCAACGGCTTGACGAAACGTCTTGTCCGTATTCGCGACTTGCAACCTTGCGATCCGGAATTCCATGCCCGTTTCGACGCGACGTGCCGGTATTACCAGTATACCATGTACACCCGACCTGTGGCTCTGCTCCGGGACTTCGGGTGGGAGTGCGGCTCTCAAAATCTGGATCTCGATGCCATGGCAGAAGAGGCGAAGTCTTTCCTCGGTCATCACGACTTTATCGATTTTTGCATTCCCCGCAATGATGGAAAACCGACGGACTGCATCCTGACGGAATTCCGCCTGGAGCGGTTGAACGACTGGAGCTGCATGTTCCATATCCGAGGGAACCGTTTCTTGCACAGGCAGGTCCGCGCCATGGTGGGGACCTTGTACGATGTAGGTCGCGGTAAGCTCCCTATGGGTACGGTGAACCAGATCTTCGATAAAAATTTTAAGGGAGAGCGCACATGGGCTCCCCCTCAGGGTTTGGTCCTTGAGAACGTAGAATACAAGGACTATTGATTTCAGAATTTTATTTTGGACGTCAAAAGGGAATGCTTCCTGTTATTTGGAAGCGTCCTTGATTAAGTCCAGCATGTCCTTGATGGCACGGTCCATACCTACCATAACGGCCTTGCTGACGATGCTGTGGCCAATGACCACTTCGTCAATGCCTTCGATGGCGGCGATGGCGGAAATGTTGCGGTAGTTCAGACCGCGGCCGGCCTTTACCCTGAGGCCGTACTTGCGGGCGAGGACGGCCATGTCTTCGAGGGCGGAAATTTCACGTTCAATTTCTTCGCGGCTTCCCAGAGTGCAGGAGGTTGCGTACTTGCCGGTATTGAATTCGACAAAGTCTGCGCCAATCTTCTTGGCGGCCTTCACTTGTTCGGTTTCGGGATCGATGAACACGCCTACGGCAATATCGTTGCTCTTGAGTGTCATGGCAGGCTTTGCCAATTCTGCAGCCTTGGCGGCAACATTCAGACCATCTTCTGTGGCGTAGTCGGTGTGGACCTCAGGAACGAATGTAACAGTGTCCGGCTGATTGTTGATAGCCACCTGGACCATTTCCTGGGTGGGGGCCATTTCCAAGTTCATCTTGGTGGTGACGGTGCCACGGAGCATGCGGACGTCGCGATCCTGAATGTGGCGCTTGTCTTCGCGGAGGTGGGCGGTGATGCCGCTGACGCCTGCCAGTTCGGCAATAACTGCGGCCGCTACCGGATCAGGTTCGCAGATCTTGCGGGCTTCGCGGATTGTTGCAATATGGTCTACGTTAAAACCGAGCTTTACTGTCATACGTGATTCCTTATCAATACTTCATAAATGTAGATAAATTGACCAAGGTGGTGCCCTGATTTTTTGCCCTGGAAGAAAGGTCGCTCAACTTATTCACGTTATCCAATGTTAATGGGAGGATCATGACCGCCAGGCCTTTCTTTGTGGATTCCCGCATCTTGCTTCGCATATAGTCTGCCAGAGCGCTGTTGTCGGGATTGTAGGGGCTGGATGCCTTGCAGGAAATAGACAGGTCCTTGCAGGCTTCAGAAACCTTGGATAAGTTGTTCATGGTCGCGTCGAGAAACCACAGGTTGTTTTTATCTGCCGGCTTAAGAATCGCCTGGAGAAGTTGCTTGTGTTCAACAGCCTGTTCTCCATAACGTGAGACGATACCTACTGCGTTAGGCATTAATTTTTTCGCATCGTCAATCACCATCTCGATTTGTTCCTCGGTATGATGAATACGTAGGGGGCGCAGCTTGTTATGGACCTTGTTCAACTTGGTTGATTCCATAGTCAGCCATAATACAAGTTCCTTTCTTTTTACTTTGTCTAAATCCGGATAGAAACCGTCTTTCATACCGAAAGGCGGAATCAGTAAGTCGAATGGATAATCCAGCTTGTTCAGAGCCACAATCAACTCGGGGGTGAGGCTTGTAACCTGGAATGCCACAGCCAGCATGGAAGCGTCGTCCCTAAAGATGCTTTCGGAAACCTGCAGTTCCAGCAGAAGTGTGTCGCCGGTGGGTTTGATGAGGTCGATTTGGGCGGTCTGGAATGCAGAACTTCTGTCGTCATGGATTTCTTCCATGCGAAGAATCTGGCCGCCAGTCTTGTTGATGAAACGCTGGGCCTGGAGCAGGTAGACGATAATGGTCTTGCCTCGGCCCAGAGTCCAGATGTTTCTCTTTCGACGCTTGCTGTACTCCGCCTTTAAGGTTTGCAGTTCCTGCTGCATTTTTTCCTCAAAGGAGAGAGGCTCTTCTTCGGGAACATTTGAAGCGGAAACTTCGGTGGCGGTAGAATCGGTGTTCTGGGTTGCCGTTTCCTTTGTTCCGTTTTGCAGTTCCGCAATTTTGGGGAGTGCGAATTTGATGCCCACGATCAGTACGGCAAGAACAATGATAATGGCAATAATGTGTTTGTACTTTCTCATTCTACCGTAAAATATAACTACATTGAACCCATGCCTATTCTATTTGCCTTGGTTGGAGCCACGGGAATTGGTAAATCCAATTTTTCTCTGGAACTTGCAGAACATTACAACGCTGAAATTATCGGTGTGGATTCCCGTCAAATTTATAAGGGGTTTTCCATTGGGACTGCTCAGCCTGACATCCAAAGTTTAAATCGCGTGCGACATCACCTGGTTGATTTCGTGCCCCCTACAGATAACTTCTCTGCGGGCGCGTTTTGTAGCCTGGTAAAAAATCTGGTGGCTGAGAATCCCGAGAAGAACTTCATCCTTGTGGGTGGTACCGGACTTTATTTGCAAAGTCTGATGCTAGGCTTGCCTAAGATTCCTGAAATTGAACCGGCCCTGCGCCAGAAAATTGAAGAATTGGTTGTGCGCGATGGGGTAGATGTTGTCTATAAGCGTGCCTGTGAAGTTGATCCCGAAGCCATGGAAAAGGTGGTGCCCGGAAATGTCCAGCGAATTACCCGCGTGCTGGAGGTTTTTGAATCGACGGGTCGTAAATTGTCTGAATTCCAGAAGGAACGTGAAGGCGGGGTCGGCAAGTTATCCGTTTTTTCTTTGCAGCGTGACCGAGATGAACTGTATCGTCGAATAAATAGCCGCGTAGACCAGATGATTGAAGGTGGTTGGGTGGATGAAGCCCGAGAACTGGCGAAAACGGTGCCTTTGGACGCTCCGGCGTGGCAAAGTTTGGGATATAGGGAACTTCTAGAGGCTAAAAGTCATACTGATTTGGCAAGAATCGTAGAAAATGTGAAGCAGAAAACCAGAAATTATGCCAAAAGGCAGCTTACTTGGTTCCGCTGGCAGCTGGATTGCGTGCCGATCGACATGGAAAATTCGGAAAAAATGATGACTTTGCAAAGTATCTTTCAAAATAGTTGTGAATAGTTTGTGAAATCGTCGGGAATTGTCGGAGTAAGACTCGTGTTTTTTCCGTTTTTTGGAAAAAACAGCAAAAAAACAGCGGTTTTTTGTAAAACAGCCCTTGCAAAGTTTCTGCAAAATTCTATAATTGGCGTCGTTCCTGAGAGGGACGGCTGAGAAAGCCGAAACGAAACAAGAACAAAACAAAAGCCTGAGAGGTTTTTGAGAAGATTGAAGGAATCGGAGATGTGCTTAGTGACGGCCCAAGAAATTTCTTGG
>NZ_MWQG01000033.1:0-31955 GCF_002210365.1 Fibrobacter sp. UWH1 | reverse complement strand
CGAATGTCAACAAAAAAGGGTGGCGAAGCCACCCACACATGTTGATGAAGAGCCAAGAAAGTTTATTCCTTCCGTTTGAAAATCAAGACCGTAGAAGGTTTGAAGAAAAAGGCCGCCGCCCTTGGTATCCCTTATCAAACCTATGTGGGAACTATTCTTGATCAGTTTGCTGTTTAGGTAGTCATGCCCATCCAACTTTCTGACCATTTCAATTATTCTAGGCTTCTGCGGTTTACCCTGCCCTCTATCGCAGCCATGGTGTTCACGTCCATCTATAGCGTTGTGGACGGCTACTTCGTTTCCAACTATGCGGGGGCACAGTCCCTGGCGGCGGTGAACATGGCCTGGCCCGTGATTATGATCCTAGGAACCCTGGGCCTGATGTTCGGTATTGGCGGTAGTGCCTTGATTGCGGCTGCCCAAGGTCGCGGTCGCTTGAAACGTGCCAATGAATATTTCTCACTGATTGTGTATGCGGCCATGGGGCTGGGCGTACTTCTGACGGTTATCACTTGGTTCTTGATGGAACCTTTGATGAAGATGTTGGGAGCCGAAGGCGGCCTGTTGTCAGACTGTATTTTGTACGGTCACATTGTTCTACTGGGACTTGTGCCTTTCATTATGCAGATGATGTTCCAGACCTTGTTCATTACGGCGGAAAAACCGCAGTTGTGTTTTTATGTGACTCTTGGTGCCGGCGTTGCCAACATGTTCCTGGACTGGCTTTTGGTGGGCATCCTGGGCTGGGGCTTGTTTGGCGCTTCTGTGGCTACGGATGTGGGTTTCCTCATAGGTGGCATTATTCCTCTGGTCTATTTCGCCCGCAAGAATTCTAGCACTTTGCGCCTGGGTAAAACTCGTTGGATGCCTCACGCTTTGATCAAGGCGACTTTCAATGGAAGTTCCGAATTGCTGTCCGGGATTTCCTCTTCCATCGTGACTTTGCTTTATGATTATCAGCTGTTGCGTTTCGCAGGCGAAAACGGTGTGGCTGCTTTTAGTGTCATCATGTACATCACCTTCGTATTCTTTGCGCTGTTCATCGGCTTCAGTAATGGAATCGCTCCCGTCATTTCGTACCATTTCGGTGCCCGCAACAAGGACGAATTGAAAAACCTGTTCAAACGCTGCTTTGTGATTATTGGTGTCTCTGGTCTTGCCATGTTTGGCTTGGCGGAGGCTTCCGCGTCCCTGCTTTCGAAAGTTTTTGTAGGCTACGACGTAGATCTCTATAATATGACGGTCTATGCCTTCCGCATTATCAGTTTCTGTTTCCTTCTTTCTGGCTTTAACATCTTTGCGTCATCTTTATTTACCGCTCTGAACAATGGCCTAATTTCTGCCACCATTTCCACTAGCCGTTCCATTGTTTTTGAATTGGTGTCGGTGCTGTTGCTGCCGCTCCTTTTCGGAATTGACGGTATTTGGTTTGCTATTTGGGGTGCAGAAATAGCCACCATTATTATGGCGGCTATCTTCATTATTCGTAAGCGAAAAACTTACGGCTATTTGTAATGTACGGCGTTAAACCTTTTTTAGATGTCAAAGTCGCTGCAAGAGTAAGAAGTTATTGAATCCAGCGACTCTGCTCTGAATCCGGAATCCAGCGCTTCCGATATCGAATCTATTCATCAGGTTCGCCTGATGGCTGCCGGTCTCAAGGCTGCACTCAAGGCTCGTTTCCATGCAGGCGTCTACCTGGTAAAGCAGGGCACTGTGGTCAAGAGTGTTACGGTTAAGTAATCCGAAACGTCTAACGGAAAAGAATTAAGCCACTCCTTCGGGAGTGGCTTTTTCGCTGTATAAAAACGTTTTGTTTTGGGGGCCTCGGAAAGGGCTGTCTAACTAGTCCTGGGGGGCTTCGGGCGGAACGCGGGCGATGCTGCCCACGGTGGCGCGGCAGGCCTTGATCAGGTCGGCGGGGGCGATCTTCAGCTGCAGTCCACGTTCACCGGCGCTCACGTAAATGTAGGGGAAGTTGTTGCAGGTCTCGTGCATAAAAATAGGGAAGTTCTTCTTCAGGCCAAGGGGGCTGCAACCGCCACGGATATAGCCTGTCAGCGGAGTCAAATCTTTCAGGGGAACAGTTTCGATTTTCTTGTTGCCGCTAACCTTGGCGGCACCCTTCAGGTCAACTTCGAGATTGCCCGGCACCACACACATGAGGTAACCGATCTTGTCGCCATGAACAAGGATGGTCTTGAAAACCTGGTTGATGTCTTCGCCCAGGGAGTCGGCTACATGCTGTGCGCCCAGGTCATTTTCGTCCACCACATAGGGAATCAGTTCGTAGGAAATTTTCTGCTTGTCCAGGATGCGTGCGACATTTGTCTTCTTGATTTCTGCGGCCATTTGAAACTCTCTTGATTTTTCCCAAATATAAAAACTGCGGAGATTCCCTGCAATAAGGCTAGCGTATGGATTCCTTGAGGGCGGCCAATGCCTTTGCCAACTGCGGGTCCATGGAGTCGAGAGAATTTTCCTGACGGAGTTGTCTTGCCTTTTCCAGGGCGGCAGACGTGGGGTTGTTCATGATGGCTCGGGCGACTTTTGTGGCCTTTGGTACAAGAGGCTGCTTTAGAGGTTCCAATAGCGGTTCTAGACCGTTGACCTTGATTTCGTACAGCAGTCCCAGTAATTCTCCCAGGTGACCGTTTGGGAAACCTTTGGAATGGTACCACACTACATAGGGTTCGGGTAAGTCGATAAGCCTTACGCCTTGATAGCGGCCAAACGGCATGGTGGTGTTGGCTAGTTCTAGGAGTACTTCGGGATTCACGCCGAAAAAATACTATAAGATGACTTAATTGAAAGTCGCCAAAACGACAAAGTTGTTAAATATGGTTTGATTATGAAAGAGCGCACCGCCATATTGATTGGTTGCGGCACGATGGGCAAGCGTCATCGTTCCCGCTTCGAAGAAAACGGAGTCCGTTTTACGGAAACTCTGGATATGGATGCTGCTGAAATCTTGAAGCAGGAAAAGTGGACCCGCCCGGATTTTGCGGTGGTGGCGTCCCCTGCGTCGACCCATTACGAATATGCCAAGTTCTTTCTGGAACGTCGGATCCCCGTGCTGGTAGAAAAACCGTTGGCTGTTTCTGCTGACCAGGCCCGAGAACTCGTGAAGTTGGCCCAGGAGAACGAGACCCTTCTTTTTGTGGCCCAGTCCGAGTGCTATAACCCTATTTTCCTGAACTTCCGTAAGCACCTGCTGGTGGACCTGAAAAAGGCCGCTTCTGGACCTGCTCCTCTGAAGGTCAAGCTGGAATTCCGTCGCGAACATGGTTACAGCCCCCGGTGTCGTGATGTGGATGTGGCGTTGGACCTGCTGGTTCATGACGTCAGCCTGTTCCTGAATCTGTTTGACGCTAGAGACGTGGTGATGGTCGATGACGGCCGTGGATGCGCCTGTGGTGACCGCATCCGTATGAGCCTCAAGGTGGTGTCTGGTGAGTTTGCCGGCGTCGAGGCTGAGTTTATGGCCGACCGCGATAGTGAACATGATGCCCGGACCATTTCTGCTGAATTTGGTCGTAATGGAGACGATCCCGGTTTTGACTATTCTGTGAGCCTTGTTCATTATACGTCTTCTGGAGATGTGGCCCACATTCCCGATTCGCTGGATAACGAACATCGGTTCTTTTTGAAATTGTTGGCGGGGGCTTGCGGTGAGTGGGGAAATCGCGCCTTGTTGAATGCCGCCAATGCCGTAATTCTTGCCGCTGGAGAGGCTTCGGCGATTAAGGGATGAATTATTGGCGTCTTAGATGAATTTCGTCTAACTATAAAAAAGGCCCCGCCTTGGCGGGGTTTAAAAGTTTGCATTCCCTATCAGACGTCCACCATTAAATGGCTTGCATCTTGGTAGTGCTCTTGTGGTTGTACATCATGTGGCTGGCGTCCTTGATCAGATATTCCAGGTCGTCGCCCTTGCCCTGGGAGTAGCCCACCGCTGCAGAAATCTTGATTGAAGAACCGCTGTTCAGCTGATCCACCTTGACGTTCCACTTTAGAAGGGCCCTGTTGATGTCGCCCTTGGTGGAATTTTCAATAATAAGGATAAAGCGGTCGCCGCCGTAACGGAATAGGCGCTGTGTGGGAGTCTGCAGAATCTTGATGGAATCAGCGGTCATGGCTACCAGCGTGTCGCCAACGCTTTGCCCGTGGAGATCGTTGATCCGCTTGAGATCGTTGATGTCCCAGACGATTACGGAAATGCTCTTGAGGGTGGGGTAGAATTCCTTGGTGAGGCGGTCGAAGCAGATTCGGTTGAAGACGCCTGTCATGAAGTCGATGTCGGTTTTCTGGCCTAAGGCCATTTCGCGCTGGGTGCGGGATTCAATCTGCTTGGAGATGTGGAACAGGACCGGCAGGAACGAAATCAATATGAACCACTGGGGCACGATGAAGAATACGAACAGGGCGAGGTTGATGGGCATGCCCGGATCATTGGGTCCGAAGGTTCCCGCTACAATCTGCTGAATATAATATTCGGTGGTGTTGGCGGTGAACAGCAGCATGTTGCCGTTGCACAGGCCGAAATAGTAGCCGCCATATACGTTGACAATGTGGCCGATTAAAGTCAGGATGTAGGCGAACCGGATCACCTTCTTGCTGCGGTACTGCACCGATAGGAGAATCGGGAATATGGTAATCAGCAACGCGTGGTAAGTCAGCATGACAGCGATGAACTGGAAACTGACCGTGGCAAAGAATAGGGCTACGTACTTGGTGCGGCTATCGCCCAAGCCGAGAACGCGGGCCACGCTAAATGTGATGGCATTGATAAGGATGCTTCCGAAGAAGCCGATATTCATAATGGACTGCTCCACGATGAATATGCTCAGGAGATTTAGAACCCAGACCACGCCGAACAGCGCAGCCGTAAAACCAATGGCCTTCAACGTAAAGGCATTGGCGGTGAGCTCAAACTCCTTAAGGTATTCCTTAGTCATATTTTGAAAATAACAAAACTTTTATTGATGTGAATAGAATCACAGCGAAAAATGTAAAAAATGTTAAACCGTTTTGAAATTATGTAATAAGAATAACGTTTTTGGACTATTCCAGTGTGATATATGTCAAAACGACGATGAGGCAATATGTCCGAAAAGTCCGCGGAGCAAATACGAAAAAAGCCCGCGGCAAAACCGCGGGACTTTTTTAGCTTAAAGCGGAAAGTTTAAAGTGTAAAGAAATATCTTTAACCTTTAAACTTTATCCTCTACGCTAATTACAGCTTGATGCTGCAAGCCTTGGCGTTCCAGATTTCCTTAGCGTACTGGTCGATGGTACGGTCAGAGCTGAACTTGCCCATGCGAGCCACGTTCAGGATAGCCATTTCTGCCCAGTGCTTCTTGTCCTGGTAAGCTTCTGCGACCTTCTTCTGCATGTCGACGTAGCTACGGAAGTCTGCGCAGAGCATGTACGGGTCGTGGGTCAGGAGCTTGTCTGCAATGTGCTTGAACAGGTCCGGACGATCCGGGCTGAAGAAGCCAGAGCCGATCAGGTCGATCACGCGACGGAGATCGTCGTCGGATTCGTAGAAGTCGCGAGGACGGTAGCCCTTAGCGAGAAGGTCGGTCACTTCTTCAACGGTGAGACCGAAGATGAAGATGTTTTCGTCGCCGACTTCTTCCTTCATTTCGACGTTAGCGCCATCGAGAGTACCGATGGTGAGAGCGCCGTTGAGGGCGAACTTCATGTTACCGGTACCAGAAGCTTCGGTACCTGCAGTGGAGATCTGTTCGGACAGGTCTGCTGCCGGGATGATCTTTTCTGCGAAGGAAACGCGGTAGTTTTCCAGGAAGACCATCTTCAGCTTGCCCTTACATGCCGGATCAGCATCGATGATTGCTGCGACAGCGTTTGCAAGACGGATGATCTGCTTAGCCATCCAGTAACCCGGAGCGGACTTACCACCGATCATGATGGTACGCGGCATGATTTCCTTGCCGTCCTTGATCTGGATGTACAGGTGGATAGCGTGGAGGATGTTCAACAGCTGGCGCTTGTATTCGTGAATACGCTTGACCTGGACGTCGAAGAACATGTTGGTATCCAGCTCGACACCCTGTGCTTCCTTCAGGTACTTGGCCAGGCGTTCCTTGTTCTGCTTCTTCACGTCCATGAAGGCCTTCTGGAACTTGGCGTCCTTGGCCAGCTTTTCCAGCTTGCGCAGATCGTCCAGGTCCTTAACCCAGGAGTCACCGATCTTGGAGGTGATGAGGTCAGACATAGCCGGGTTAGCCTTGCGGACCCAGCGGCGAGGAGTAACGCCGTTAGTCTTGTTGTTGAACTTTTCAGGCCACAGTTCGTAGAAGTCCTTGAACAGGGTGGTCTTGAGAAGGTCGGAGTGCAGAGCGGCCACACCGTTCACAGCGTAGGAACCTACGATGGAGAGGTATGCCATGCGGATCATCTTGCAGCCACCTTCTTCGATGAGGCTCATGCGGCCGAGACGTGCGTTGTCGCCGGGCCACTTGAGGGAAACCATGCGCAGGAAGCGGGCGTTGATTTCGAAGATAATCTGGAGATGACGGGGGAGCAGCTTTTCGAAGAGGCTGACGGGCCACTTTTCCAGAGCTTCCGGCATCAAGGTGTGGTTGGTGTATGCGAAAGTCTTGGTGACGATTTCCCATGCTTCATCCCATTCCAGGTTTTCTTCGTCCAGGAGGATGCGCATCATTTCGGCGATGGAGATTGCCGGATGGGTGTCGTTCAGCTGGATAGCCACCTTTTCGGGGAACATCTTCCAGTCGTTGTTGTGGAGCTTCTTGAAGCGCTTGATGATGTCCTGCAGAGAAGCGGAGCAGAGGAAGTACTGCTGCTTGAGGCGCAGTTCCTTACCGTTCATGGAGGAGTCATTCGGGTAGAGAACCTTGGAAATGGTTTCGGAAAGTTCCATGTCCTGCACAGCGGCGATGTAGTCACCGTTGTTGAAGTAGGAGAGGCCGAAGTCGTCGGTGGACTTGGCGCTCCAGAGGCGCAGGTTGTTCACGGTGTTGTTCTTGTAACCCGGAATCGGAGTATCGTAGGGGAGGGCCAGGACGTAGTCCTTGGTTTCCCAACGGTTGCGGAGCTTGCCCTTTTCGTCCATCCAGCTAACGACGTAGCCGTAGAAAGGAACCTTGATTGCGTTAGCCGGGCGAGCGATTTCCCACGGGTTGGGGAGACGCAGCCAGTTATCCGGCTGTTCTTCCTGTTCGCCGTTCACGATCTTCTGGCTGAACATGCCGTATTCATAACGGATGCCCATACCGGTGGCGGGGAGTTCGAGAGTTGCCATGGAATCCAGGAAGCAAGCGGCGAGACGGCCGAGACCGCCGTTACCGAGACCTGCGTCCACTTCCTGTTCGCGGAGGTCTTCCAGGCTCATGCCCAGTTCATCGAGAGCTTCGGTCACAGCACCTTCGACGTCCAGGTTCAGAACGGAGTTGCCGAGGGTACGGCCGATCAAAAATTCCAGAGACAGATAGTAGACGCGCTTCACGTCCTTTTCGTAGTAGGTTTCCTGGGTCTTGATCCAGCGGTCTACCAGACGGTCACGGACGGCGTATGCCACTGCCAGGAACTTTTCGTGGTCGGTAACAGTAACGCTGTTACGGGCCAAGGTGTGATGAATGTGGTCGGTAAAGGCCTTACGGAAGGATTCCGCATCGGTGCCGAGCACGGGGGCTTCTACTTTCTTAGTTGCTTTTGCCATAAGACATCCCTATGGGTTTGTGGTTAAAATTTTCTTACATGAAGTTTAGAAAAAAATGGGGATTATATAAAGGCATAGGGGATTATAAAAGGGTTTTTTGTTGGATAAATCACAACTAGCTTTTTTATTTTATAGCCATGAAAGTTGCAGTTCTTGGATCTACAGGCCTTATTGGTAAAAATGTGGTCAAACTTCTGTCCCGCCTAGACCAGGTTGTACGGGTTTATTGCCCTGTACGTACGATACCTGGAACAGATGGCGCGCCTGACCTTACGTCCATGGGTATTTTACAGGGTGCGTCAAAATTGGATTTTGAGGTGGTGGACTTCGGGAAACTTGCCGCAGACGGTGAAGGAAATAAGAAATTACTCGCCGGATTTTTAGGCTGTGAAGCCGTAATCTGCTGTCTGGGGACGACCATCAAACAGGCGGGATCCAAGGCGGAACAGGAACGTATCGATACCCGTTTGCCCTTGACCTGTGCGGCCATCGCCAAAAGGGCGGGGGTCAAGAACTTCCTTTGCGTTAGTGCCATGGGGGCAGATTCCCATTCCCCCTTCTTCTATAATCGACTGAAGGGTATGCTGGAAGACGGTCTGACCATGATGAACTTCGAAACACTGACCCTGGTCCGTCCGTCCTTGCTGTTGGGTAAGCACAAGGACCGTCGAATCGGTGAAGAACTGATGCAGAAACTCTTTGGCAAGAATCCTATGCTGGTGCCCAGCTTCTTTAGACCGGTACACGCCGAGACGGTGGCGGCTCACCTTGTGACTTCGCTGCTGAAACCGCCCAAGGACCACGTCTGCGTTTCTGACAACGTAAAAGGCAAGCGTATCATCTATAATAGAACGCTTGCCAAGACGAAAGTGGATCAGTTGTTTTAAAATTCTTTTAGCTGCAGGATGCGTTGCCGTAGGAGGCTTGGCATTTCTCCTTGGCGTTGTCCCAGGCTTCCTTCAGACGTTCTTTCTCTTCCTTAGAACAGTGGGTGCAAGAAGTGTAGGCTTTACGGGCTGCATCCAATGCTTGTTTGTCGGATGATTGACTGCCTGTATTGGTATTAGTGTTTGTATTTGTGTTGTTGTCGGTTTTATTGTCGGTTTTGCCGTCTGCACCGTCATCTGTCTTATCGGTGAAGTTGTTATCATCGCTACCGCTAGCAGAAATTTGCGTGGCGTTCGCGCAGTCTCCGATTAGAGTGTTGCCGATTTGCCAGTTAGAGGTAAATGCGAGACAGGGCTCATAGCTGAGATTGTAGTTGAAACTGACAGAATTTTGGCTGGAAGGGGTCATCTCGATAGACCACCAGCTTCGCATACCGCATTCGTTAAGCGCAACCAGGTTGGTGGCTCCCCATCCGATAAGACTTGCGCTCAGTCCTTCCCGAGAAATCTTTTCATCGGTAATGGCTCCCTGGCTGTAGCAGAAATTTTCTGTGGAACCGTTCCCGGGGGCGATGTAGCCGATAGTTTTCCAGTTGCCTAGGGCTGAGTTTTCTGCCAGGTAGATGTCCTGGAGCTTGACGTAACCAGAGGCGGCTACGGGAACTTCACTTGCCTTGGCCTTGGCTATGGAGTTGAACAGTTTGGGGGTACCTACGGCTGCAAGAACGCCGAGGATTACGATTACCACCATAACTTCAATAAGAGTGAAACCTTTTTTCATAAAAATCCTTCTTAGTATAATAGATATAACTTAATCCATCAAAAAAAAGGTTCCCGCTATTGCGGAAACCTTAGTCTTTTTGACAATATTCAGGGGTTTAGGCCTTGAATTTGGTAAACTTGTAGAGATATTTGGCTGTCTGGATGGGAGTTTTCAGGAAGGCGGACTTCTTGTAGCCGCTCAAGGCGAAGCCCTGCAGCACCTTGTAGAGCCCAACCTGGTCTTCGCGGTTCAGTTCCAGCAGGAATCTGCGGAACTTGTATTCGAAGTCGTGCATCTTGCCAAAGTAGTCGTAGCAGCGCTTTTCGTAAGTCTTCAGGAACTGCTTGGAAAGATTGTCTTCCTTGAATGCTTCAACCACGGTCTGGGCGCAGAATCGGCCCGCGCGCATTGCTGCCGCAATGCCGCCGCCCGTAAGCGGATTGGTATGATGGGCGGCGTCGCCCACCAGGGCGAAGCGGTCCAGGGTATAGTCCTTCAAGACGCTGGAAACGGGAATCACGCCGCCGACCACATGGTCAATTTCTGCGCCGGGGAACAGCTTGTGCAGCCATTCCAGGGTTACGTCGTAAATGGTTTCGTTCTTGTGGGGAATCAGGAAGCCTGCGCCAAACTTGGTCATGTTGGACTTCTGCTTGGGGAAACTCCAGATGTAACCGTCATTGATAAAATCATGGCCCTGCCAGAAGGTCAGGTAGTCGGGGCGGGTCAGCATACCCTTCACATGGAAGTCGATACCGTTGCAAGTCATGCCCGGCTTCTGGATGCAGTCCAGTCCGACCATGCGGCCGATACGGCTTTCGACACCGTCGGCGGCGATGACCATCTTGGCCAAAATTTCCTGAGTGGATTCGGCGGTGACAGATCCGTCGCCGTTGCCCTTGCCCAACACGACACGGACCCTGCGGTAGCCGTCATTGCCTGCGGATTCAACGTCGCTTACAAATTCAGCGCGGGCGCAGGTAACAACTTCGGCACCGTCGTCGGCTGCAAGTTTGGCCAGCCACGGGTCAAACTTTTCGCGGTTCAGCATGATGCCAGTAGCCGGCTTGGGCACTTCGATGTTCACGCCGTTGGGGCCGTAGATATAAAGGCCGTTGATAATGGTTTCGATGCAGTCTTCGTCGATGGGGCCGTAAGTCTGCAGGTCCTTCATGCTGGTGCTGGCTTCACCGCAGCGTACAGGGTAGCCGATGCGTTCACGCTTTTCAAGGAGCAAGGTCTTGAGGCCTGCCTTGGCTACATTGCGGGCGGCTACAGAACCACCGGGGCCTGCGCCAATCACCACTACGTCATACTTGTTATCAAGCATTGTCCACCTCCATGATCTTGAGGGCTCCTACGGGGCAGGTGTTGGTGCAAAGTCCGCAGCGGACGCACTTTTCGTAATCGATCTGCAAATCCAGACCGTACATGTCTAGGGCCATCTTGGAGCATACGCCGACGCAGCCGGCGCACTTCAAGCACTTGGTCTTGTCGTGGACGAGTTTCTTCATAAGGTTTAATATAAAAACTTTAAAGCCGATTTTGTGGGCGAAGTATTTTTGGCGGTGGCTATCAAATAAAAAGATCGCTTGCCACCGCCTTTTTTGCAAAGCATTTCTTTCAATGCCGTCCCCGAAACCTACTTTTGCAGTTCCTGGAAGGCGATGAGCCAGGCTTTGAGACGGTTCCAATTGTTGTCGCGTTCTTGTTTGATGCCTTCATCTATCTTGAACACGACAAAGTCTCTCAATTTTGCATCTCCAATGACGATTGGGGAACTATTGATCCACGATCCAAAATGGTCGTTGACTTTTAGATCTGTGTCACGGATTATTTTGCCGTCAACAGCGATGGTCAAGTGTACTCCCACAAAAGCGATGGAGTAGATGTGCTCGCCTCCGTCTAGGATTGCTGCCTTTCCGTAAATTGTCGTGTCCGTAACGGAGCCGTCAAGGCCGCTATAGATTCGTGAGCAGATGCTCTTGGGGTCTGTTTCGCATTGCCCGATTTCATAGCCGATAGTCAACTTTTTTTCGTCACTGATACTATCAAGAACGCTGATGAACGCAGATTCGTAATTTTCGTTGCTTCCGTCAACCTTTATCTTGAAGCTATATCCGATATTCTTGCGCTCATAGTGGCCTTTGTCAATGACGGTGTCCTGTGCAGAACTTTGGGCGACAAATATATTGGAGGAAATCCCTAAATCGGATGCATCAACAATATTGTAGGTCGCTGTATCTTGTGCATTCAAGTTGATTTCTGCCCAATAGCGGTTTTCTCTCCCGTTGCTTTCGATGAACGTTGATTTTGAAATACTGTTCCCGTTGACCAAAATGGGGACGCTTATATCCTTGTCGAAGGAATATTGCGCCAGAACTTTATCTAGAGTCTTGTTGCTGAAGGAATCAAGCAATGCCAGTGCGGTTTCAGGAATAACGAATGACAAGGAATTTGAGGACTCCTTGGTGATGACAGGAGTGCTCAAGGACTTGCAAATGGCGTTGGTGTATTCCGATGATGTTCCTGCCGCATTCGTGACGTATGTGCAGAGGTTCTGGTAAATGCCTTCGGGGATGTTTTCCATGAGGAAACTTCCCGCAGTCAACTCATCTTCGGTAAGAACATGGCAAGCATTGGAAAAGTCCAGACAGACTTTATCGCTTGCCGAGAAATCGTTCTTGTTGAATTGAATTTCCAGGTTTGTAGTCTTGCGGATTTCTTGCGGTTTGATTTCTAGGTATTTGCCATCGTCGTCAGAAATTCGCTCAGCATTCTTCAGGTCCAGCTTGCTGTAGCTTGCGAGGGAATCATTTTCTGATCCGATCATGAGGGCGTAGCGAATATAAACGACGGCCTGGCCCTTTTCGTTCCTCTCAAAACTTTCGTCGATGGGATCAATGTTAAGGTAGGTCGCTTTGTAAACGACATCGTCAAAAACGAAATTTCCGTTATTGTCTGTAGAAGTTTCTCTTACGGATGTTTCGTGGCTTAGGCCATTTCCGACATCATAGTCTCCTTCAATTCTCTTTAAGAGGACGCGGGTGTTTTTCAGCGGATTGCCGTCAGTGTCTACAGCAGAGCCCTTTACCCTTGCCTGGGCGTAATCTCGGTTGAAGGAAATGCATGCAAGCTCTGTTCCGTACTCGGCATCTTGCAATGAGGCGTTTTTCCTTAAGGAGTTTGGAATGCTGGTGCTGCAACCATCTACGTTTACAATCTTGTCGCCGTTTTCGTCAATGGTTGCCGTCTGACCAGATTCGGTTTCGGTCAAAACGCCTGCGGTGGTGCTGCTTTCGGAACAGCCCATGACACTTGCTGAGCACAATGCAGCGATGCTCATGCTTGCAACGAAACCACGAATCTTTCGTAATTCGTAATTCATAATTCGTAATTTCATTACTTGCCCTCCGGATCCAGGTTAGAAAACAGGTGTAAGTTCAGTTGATAGACGCTGTCGGCCTTGGCCTTGTCTTCGCCGATGATGCGTCGTGCCTTGGCCTTGAATTCCTGCACGGCGGCTTCCAGGTCCTTGTAGGCTTCGCTTGAAATGCTGAAGGTCATGGTACTCATGACAGTGGGGGACTTGGGCGGCGTAATCAGGGCCTGCTTGGAAAGTTCAAAGCATTGCAACTGATACTGTTTGATCAGTTCCGCGTTGTTGTAAGGTCCGCTGGAAATGGACTCCCGGGTGGGTTTCCAGAAACCTTCCTCGTTCTTGCGGGCGAGACCCAGACGCTGCAAAAGTTCCAGGCTGTCGCTCAGCTTGCCCAGGGGAACCTTTGGAAAAATTCGCTTCTGCACCGGGGCCATATCGTCGCCCACATCCATGGCGTCCAGAATGGCGAACAGTGCGCTATGGTACCAGTGGTTGTAATATTCGTAGGCGTCAGTATTTATAATGTGCTGCGGATTGGGGTGCTGGCGGAGCAGTTCCTCCATGGCGGCCTTGCGAATGGTGTCGTTCTTGGCCTGGTCCACCTGGACCATGGTTTCGAAGTATTTGGCGGCTTTCTTGTCTAGCCCGAGTATTTCAATGAACTTGGCCACCATGCGGGGGCTGACCTTCTTTCCTCTGAGAACATCGGCGAAGTAGCTGCGGGTTTTTTCAAGCCCGAGTAAGTTGCAAATTTCGGTACGGGTAAAGCTGGGCTCCTGCTGGGCGCGGGCCACTTGATATTCTTCTAGATACTTGCGAAAGTGCGTAAACTGGTAGATGTCAACAAAATTTTCCACGACGATAATATAGCATATTTTCTAGAAATGTGAGAAAATATTTGAGAACATGTGGCGGGGGACACAAAAAAGTTCCCCTGTTTTGGGGAACTTCTTGATTTTTTGCGAAATTCGGCGCTTTTGGGGCAAAGTGGATTTTTTTTTAGTACAATTTCTGCCCCGTAAGACGTTTTTCAAAGTCTTCTCGGCAAAGAGGCCTGTCAAAGAGGAAGCCTTGGACACGATGGCAGTTGACGTCGGACAGGAACTGGGCCTGCTTTTCGTTTTCGACACCTTCCGCGATAACTTCCTTATGCATTTCCTTGGCCATGTTTACCACGTTCTTTAGGACGATTTCGTCCTGGGAACCTTCTCGGCCGATGTTGTCCAGTAGGGACTTGTCCAGCTTGACCACATTGAAGTCGAAGTTCTTGATTACGTTCAGGGTCGAGTAACCTGTGCCGAAGTCGTCGATGGAGACGGAGATGCCGTGGTTTCTCATGGTGCTGATGAATCGTTGCATGGCGACGAAGTCTTCGTAGTCGGAAACTTCGGTTAGCTCGACTTCGAGGAATCGGCTTTCCACCTGGTACTTGTTCATGATGGAGAAAAAGTCTTCTGCGAAATTGGGATTCTTCAGATGGAGCTTGGAAAAGTTTACGGATGTACGTACTGGTTCGATACCTGCGTCGACCCACTGGCGGATGTCGCTGCAGACTCGCTCAAATACGTAAAAGTCCAGCAGGCAGACGGTTCCTTCCCGTTCCAGGATGGGAAGGAAATCTGTAGGAGGAACGACTGTCTTGTGACGAAGCCAGCGGACCAGGGCTTCGGACCCGCAGAGCTGTTTGGTTTCCAGATTGACCTTGGGCTGGTAATATACCATGAAGTCACCGTTCTTGAGGGCGTTCTGGAACTCGCTGGAAATTTCTCTCTGGTGGAGGGCTTCAATCAGCATGTCGTTGTTGAAGCGGATAATGTCGGTTGTCTTGATGTTCTTGGCTGCGTTCAGGGCTATGGAACTGCAGTTCATCAGTTCGGAGACGGTGTCCTGCTCGCGGACGGTGTAGACGCCCATTCGAGCTTGGATCTTGAAGTTCAGGGGCTTGGGACCCTGACTCAGGCTTACGTCCAGGCTGGAAAACTTATTGATGATTTCGTTGGCGTGGTCGTTACGGACCAGGAAGAAGAAGTTGTCTCCGCCCAGTCGTGCGATAATTTCGTCGCTAGTAAGGTCGGCCTTTGCCGCGTTCACATAGGCCTTCATGGCGATATCGCCAACCTGCGGGCTCATGGACTTGTTGATATACTTGAAGTTCTTTAGGTTTGTAAAGATGCCCGTATGTCCAAAGAGTTTTTTCTGGGCGACGAGACTTCCGATAAAGTTCATAAGGCCAGACTGGTTGATAGCTCCAGTCATGTAGTCCGTAATGCGAGCCCTGTTGGCCATGCCCATCAGGCGGGAACGACCGCCAAGGATGAAACAGTCGTAGGAAATAAGGCTGAGGGCGTCCCTCTCGTTGTCGGTGAACGTATGTCCTTCAACGGGATGGACATTGAAGGTGAATGTTCCGCTTTCGGCCGTGGTCATGACTTCAGCGATGTCTGTGCAGGACGGAAGAACGGGGAGACCCACTTTGTCGTGATAGATGATCATCTTTCCGTCAACGCCGTTCTGGGCGAGGGGGGATGCTGGAGCGACTAGGCCGCATTCCATGTAGCCGACATTGAGAATCTTTGCTAGGGGGGTGACCTGGCGAGATACCTGTTTTAGTAGGTCTTGAGGGTCGGTTATGGGGCTTAATAACCCCTCCCTAAATTCCCTATACATGTCGCTACACAATTTGAATTCCATACAAATCCTCTATTGATCCCCGGGGATCAATCGCCAAAACCGCGCCAAATTTAAAAATCTGTGATACGGATTGCAAGGAAATTTGGGCAAATGAGGACGAATGTGTTCTAAATGTGTTGTGTTTGTTGCGATAAATCACATGTGTCTTTTGAAATTATTGATTAGTCTTGTCTAACTTTTCTTGAGGGTGGGGGAGTGATTTTGTGGCTTAACCACCTTACCTTGAACAAGGTTAACTTTCACCTAGCGTAAAATCTTTCTAATTTTGCGCCCGGCATTTAATGAGGTAAACTCCTATGAAAAATGAGGCAGAAAAGCCGAATTTCATTACGTCCTCTCTTGACTTTTTGGTCAATTGGGGTCGTACGAACTCCCTGTGGCCGTTCCCTTATGGTACGGCTTGTTGTGCAATCGAATTCATGAGTACGGAAGTGGGTCGCTATGACCTTTCCCGTATCGGTTCTGAATACGTGCGTTTTACGCCCCGTCAGTCCGATGTGCTGCTGGTGTCAGGTACTATTACATACAAGCAGGCTCCGATCCTGCAGCGCATGTACGAACAGATGGCTGAACCCAAATGGGTTATTGCCATGGGCGCTTGCGCAAGTTCCGGCGGATTCTATGACTGCTACTGCACCGTTCCCGGTATCGACCATATCATCCCGGTGGACGTGTACATCGGCGGCTGTCCCAGCCGTCCCGAAGCATTCTTCGACGCCATGTTCGACCTGCAGAACAAGATTAAGGATGAATCCTACATGAAGATGCGTACCGAACGCATCAAGGAACAGTGGGAACTGATCAAGGCTAAGACTGCAGAAGCCAAGGCTGAAGCTCAGGCTCAGGCTGCAGAAACGATTGCCGACGCCAAGGAATTCTTGGTCGAAAAAGAACAGAAACTTATCAAGAAAGCTCAGTTCTGGAAGGAGTAACAATGGATTTTTCTGAAAAGATCGTCTCCGTCCTGGAGGAGAAGTTCGGCGGCAAGCGCGAACCTCTTGCCAAGTGGGATGCCTGCGTGGTAATTCCCAAGGAATATCTCCACAACGCCGTGGAATTCCTGAAGAACGATAGTTCTACCCAGTTGGATATGCTGCTGGACGAAGCTGGCATCGACTATCTGACTTATCCCAATCACGAAGGCCCCCGCTTTGCCGTGAGCTACAGTTTCAAGAGCACCAAGGTTGCCGGTCGTCGAGTCCGTCTTAAGGTGCTGGTCAGCGAAGCTGATCTCAAGGTTCCTTCTCTGACTGACCTGTACAAGAGCGCAGACTGGCTGGAACGTGAAGTGTTTGACCAGTTCGGCATTGTGTTCGAAGGTCATCCGGACCTCCGCCGCCTGTTGAACCATGTTGAATTTGTTGGCAATCCTCTTCGTAAGGATTACCCTGCACAGAAGCGTCAGTGGCTCTCTACCAGTGACTACTTGATGCCTGAACTTGAAAAGCGCCTTGAATCCAAGGGCTACAAGGTTATTGAACGCTCCGAGGAAATCAATCCTGTGGACGAAGAATATCTTGAAGGGAGCAGACAATGATCGTATTAGATCCGAACGGCGAAAAGCTGAGCCTCATGTCCCTGAACGTGGGTCCGACCCATCCGGCCACCCATCACTGCGTACGCTTGCTCACCGCTCTCGATGGCGAAACCATCGTTGCTGGTGTTAGCGAAATTGGCTTTATGCACCGTGGCTTTGAAAAGATGGTTGAACGCGGCACCTGGCAGCAGGTGATTCCCTACACAGACCGCTTGAACTACTGTTCTGCAATGATGAATAACATTGCGTTCTGCCGCGCCGTAGAAAATATGTTCGGTATTGAAATTCCCGAACGCAACAAGGTGCTTCGCGTTATCGTGAACGAACTTTCCCGAATCAACGACCACTTCATTTGCGTGGCTGCTGCATTCCAGGATTTGGGTGGTACAACCCCGTTCATGTACGCTTTCAATCCCCGCGAAGAAATCATGCTGATCTGGGAAAAGCTTACTGGCGCCCGTTTGACCAATAGCTTCGCTCGTATCGGCGGTCTGTATCGCGACACTTACAGCGGTTTCGAAGGCGATGTTCTCGCTGCCTGCAATTCTGTGGAAAAGGCTCTTAAGGATCTCCACGCTTGCTTGGATCGTAACCGTATCTTCCTGGACCGTACAGTCGGTGTTGCCAAGATTTCCAAGGAAGACGCCATCAGCTACGGCTGGACTGGCCCTGTCCTTCGCGCAACCGGCGTAGAAAGCGACCTCCGCAAGGATGAACCGTATTATGATTACGAAACCTATGATTGGGATGTTGTTGTAGGCACCAATGGTGACGCCAACGACCGTCTCCAGGTTCGTCTCGCTGAAATCGAAGAATCCGTGAAGATTGTTCGTCAGGCTCTGAAGCGTCTTGCTCCGGGTCCTGTTGATATTGTCGATCCTCGTATTCGCGTGCCGTCTCACAAGATGGCTTACCAGGATATGGAAGGCCTCATTGGCCGTTTCAAGAGCGTTTACGAAGGCATTCGCGTGCCCGAGGGCGAATACTACTGCGGTAGCGAATGCGCTAACGGTGAACTTGGCTTTACCATCATTGCCGATGGTTCCGGTCACCCGTACCGCATCAAGGTTCGTTCCCCCAGTCTCGCTCACGTTTCCGCTTTCAACTACCTGGTTGAAGGTCTTACCTTGGCCGACTCTATGGCTACCTTGCCTGGCCTCAACATGATTGCAGGAGAACTTGACCGATGAGTGAACATATTAAAGGTGCAGTTCATTTTGTTGCAAATAACAATCTGAAGTTTGACCGTCCGGAACAGCCCATTGGCGCTCTTCCGGATCCGGCACAGACCTTCGGCCACGTCAACAAGATTCAGGAACAGCCCAATCCTAAGGAAGTGCTGGAAAAACTCAACACTCCCGAAATCAAGGAACGCTGTGCAGACTTGCTGAGCCGCTACCCCGTAGGCCAGGGCGCTCTTCTTGAAGTGCTGTGGCTTGTTCAGGGCGTGTTCGGCTGGGTTCCCACCGAAGGTATCCGCTGGGCTGCACAGGTTTGCGGTTGCGCTCCTGCCCACGCTCTTGGCGTTGCCACTTTCTATACCATGTACAATCATTCTCCCAAGGGCAAGTTCCTGTTGCAGTTCTGCCGCAACATCAGCTGCGCCATCAAGGGCGCTCAGCCCCTGATCAAGTACGTGGAAAACAAGCTTGGTATCAAGTCCGGCGAAACCACTCCCGATGGCATGTTCACCATCCTTCAGGTTGAATGCCTCGGTTCTTGCGGCAATGGCCCCATGATGCTGGTGAACGATGACTTCGCTACCGACGTTGTCGACGGTCAGCTGAAGATGAAGCGCGGCACCACTCTTACCGAAGCTTCCATCGATCGCATTATCGACTGGTGCAAGGCTCACGTGAATGACATGCCCAAGCACGATGTGCTGGGTGGTATCGTCAAGGGCCACAGTGGTCATCCGGGTGCTCCGGGTGCTATTGCAAAGCCCCAGGTTCCCGACTACGCTCCTCCTTCTCCGGTTCTCTGCGTTAAGGCTGAAGCTGATGAAACTGGCGCTACCCTCACTTGGAAGGGCGCTCCGGAATTCACCAAGATTGTTGTTGAAAAGAAGAACGGTTCTGAATGGGTCGCCGTTGGCGAACCCGGCGTTAAGGACAAGGCCTTCGTCGACGCAGCCGGTAAGGTGGGCGACGAATATCGCATGATCGCCACCTCTGGCGAACGCGTGGCTAAGCCTTCCGCTGTTGCCGTCACCACTCAAAAGCCGGAACCGGTTGAAGAGAAGAAGGTATAATTATGGCAGAATGCGTAAAAGTTTGTACTGAAAACTTCGGCAAGGGCGCCCAGGACATTGAAGTCTACAAGAAGCTGGGCGGCTACGAAAACATTTCCGAACGTCTGTTCAACATGAGCCAGTTCGAGCTCATCGACTACGTGCAGCGCACTAACCTGCGTGGCCGTGGCGGTGCAGGCTTCCCGACCGGTATGAAGTGGAGTTTCGTTCCCCGCGGTACCGGCAAGCCGGTATACATCGTGGTGAACGCTGACGAAGGCGAAGGCGGTACCTTTAAGGATCACTTCCTCATGCTGGAAGATCCCCACCGTCTTATCGAAGGCCTTATCATCGCCGCCTGGGCTCTGGGTTCTCGCGCTGCATATATCTACTGCCGTGGCGAATTCCTGCCCTGCATCGAAAGCCTCAACAAGGCTCTGAACCAGGCTTATGCAGCCGGCTACCTTGGCGAAAATATCTGCGGAACCAAGTTCTGCTTCGATATCTTCGTGCATCGTGGTGCAGGCGCCTACATTTGCGGTGAAGAAACCGCACTCATTAACTCTCTCGAAGGCCAGAAGGGTCAGCCCCGCCTTAAGCCGCCTTTCCCGGCTGTGAGCGGTGCCTGGAAGTCCCCGACCTGCGTGAACAACGTGGAAACCATTATGGCTCTGCCCTGGATCCTCAAGCATGATCCTAGCGAATACGCCAAGATGGGTACTCCTCGTGCAGGTGGTACCAAGGTGTTCTGCATTTCCGGCGACGTCAAGAACCCGGGCGTGTACGAAGCTCCCCTCGGTACTCCCATGATGACCATGATTAACGAATACGCCGGTGGCGTTGTTGGTGGCAAGCTGAAGGCTGTGCTGCCGGGTGGTTCTTCCTGCGCTCCCCTGACCGCGGAAGAAGCTGCCGTTGCCACCATGGACTACGAATGCCTGGCTTCCATGAAGACCATGTTCGGTTCTGGTGCGATCATCGTTATCAATGATACCCATAACATGGTTGACCTGCTGAATGTATTGGGCAATTTCTATAGCCACGAATCCTGCGGCCAGTGCACTCCGTGCCGCGAAGGTACCGGTCTTCTGCACCGCATGCTGAACCAGATCGTTGCTGGCAACGGTCATGATGGCGATGTGGAATTGATGCAGAGTCTTGCCGGTGGTTTCGGTGGCGTGACCATCTGCCCGCTGTCCATTTCCTTGGGCGGCCCGGTAGGCGCTTATAGCGCAAAGTTCCGCGCCGACTTCGACGAATACATTGCAAAGAACCCGGATCACGCTAAGCCCCGTGTTCAAGAAACCGCACGTCCTGGAATTTTCTGGTAATAATATGAGTAACTACTATAACATGCCGAAACTCCCGACCGAAAACAGCCCGAAGGTTGAAATCTTCGTGGATGACAAGGCCGTCATGGTTCCGGGCGATACAAACCTCCTCGAAGCTCTCAAGGCTGTCGGGATTGAAACTCCTCACGTCTGTTACCATCCGTATCTGCCGGTTTCTGGTAACTGCCGTCAGTGCCTGGTCGAACAGGAAGGCCCCCGCGGTCGTATGCTGGTCATTTCCTGCTACACTCCTGTTGCTCCGGGTATGAAGATCTATACTCCTGCTTCCTCCGCCCGCGTTAAGAACGCCCGCAAGGCTACTCAGGAATTCATGCTGGTGAACCATCCGCTGGATTGCCCCATCTGCGACAAGGCTGGCGAATGCACCCTGCAGGAAAACTACATGGAATGCGGCCAGAACGAAGGCCGCCTCCGTCCGGAATATGGCAAGAACTATCACGGCAATCCCGCTCACCAGTTCGTTGACTCCAAGGGTCAGGTTCGTGGCGGTAAGCACGTTGATATCGGTCCCCGCATTCTTCTCGACGAAGAACGTTGCGTCCAGTGCGACCGCTGCGTCCGCTTTATGCGTTCAGTCGCCGGCGACGAACAGCTCCAGCTGGCAGGCCGTGCTGACCACACCTACATTACTACGTTCCCCGGCGAAAAGCTGGATCACGAGTATGACCTGTGCGTCACCGACGTTTGCCCCACCGGTGCAATGACTGCCAAGTATTTCCGCTTCCAGAAGCGCGTATGGTTGCTGTCTCATACTCCGACCATCTCCATGGATGACTCCCTGGGTGCAAACATCTGGATCGATCACGCCGACGGTAAGATCTACCGCGTGATGCCCCGCTGTAACCCCGAAGTGAACCGCAGCTGGCTCTCCAATACTAGCCGCATGGCTTTCCAGAACTTTAACAAGAACCGTCTGCCCGCAATTGGCGGCGTAAGCGTCATGAAGGACGCTCTCGCTTCTGCTTCTGGTAAGATTGCTCTCGTTGCTGGTGGCGAATGCACTATCGAAGATTTGGCTGCACTTCGCATGCTGAAGGAATCCCTGGGCGACCGTGCGGAAATCTTTGCCGGTTCTCTTAAGGTGAAGTCTGAACCTGATGGCATTGCCAAGAGCGGTGACCCCATGGCCAACCGCGCCGGCTTCAAGCTCCTTGGTCTTCCGGATGACAACCTGTTTGATTTGGTTAAGCATGTTGCTGACTTCTCCGTTGTCCTTACCGTGAACAATGATATCATTGGCGAAGGCAACAAGTCCATGGATGCAATCGAAAAGATTCCTACTCGCATCGTGCTTTCTGCTTTCAATGACGAAACTGCAAGCAAGGCAACTCTTGCTTTCGGTATCAAGCACTGGAGCGAAGTTCAGGGTACTATGGTGAATAGCCTCAACATCCTTCAGAAGTTGAATGCTGCTCCCACTTGTCCCGATGCTGAACTGAAGCCCGCTTACGAAGTTCTCGCAGAACTTGCCGGCAAGTCCTTCACTTGCGCATACGACGCCTTTAAGAAGGCTGCCGAATACGCTCCTGTCCTGGCTGGCTTGGCATACGACACCATCAAGAGCACTGGTCTGCATCTTGAAGGAGGTAACGCATAATGGATATCATCGAATCCAAATCTTGGGTTGAATGGCTGATCACGATTGCTAAGTTCGCCTTCTGCTTCGTGCCGGTCCTTTACATCCTCCTGTTGATTCCTATGGAACGCCGTGGCGCCGGCTTTATGCAGGATCGCCAGGGCCCGAACCGCTCTTACATCAAGGTTCCGTACTTCGGCAAGATTCGCTTGCTGGGCTATGTACAGAATATGTGCGATGGTGCAAAGCTGTTCTTTAAGGAAATGTTTGCTCCCAAGGGCGCAAGCAAGTTCCTTTACTACGTTGCTCCGGCGATTCCCTTTGCCATCGTATTCCTTTCCCCTTGCGTTATTCCCTGGTTCGGACCCATGGTGTTCGAATGGGGTGGCAAGGTTGTAACGATTAGCGGTTCCATCCTGGATTCCGAAGTTGGCATTTTGCTCCTGTTCGGATTCTCCTCTCTTTCTGCATACGGTGCAGTTCTCGCTGGTTGGGCTTCCAAGTCCAAGTACAGCTACCTGGGCTCTCTCCGTACTTCTGCAATGACCATCAGCTACGAAGTCTGCCAGGGCCTTTCCATGATGGGCCTCCTGGTGCTTGCAGGCTCCTTCAGTCTCACCGATATCGTTAGCTGGCAGGAACATCACGTGTGGGGCATTGTTGCTCAGCCCGTGGCATTCTTCTGCTTCCTCATTGCAACCATCGCAGAAACTGGCCGTGCACCTTTCGACGTTGCCGAAGGTGAACCTGAACTGGTTGCTGGTTACCATACCGAATATGGTGCTATGCAGTTCGGTCTCTTCTACATGGGCGAATACTCTCACATTTGCATTAGCTCCTTCCTGGTTGCAACCCTCTTCCTGGGTGGCTACTCTGTACCGTTCGTAACTACCGAAACCATGCAGGCTCACATGGGCGGCTCTCTGGCCATCCTTTGCTGGGTTCTTGCATTCCTCGGCCTCGCATTCCTCCACATGATGCACCGCTACTCCAAGAAGCTCCGCGCTTCTTCCCAGAGCAACAAGATGGTGATCCTGCAGGAATACAAGCTGTACAAGCTGGTTGCCGGTATTGCTACCGTCGTGTTCATCGCTGCCGGTGTCGCTTCCTGGATGTTCTACACTCCGGAAATCGCACATACCGCCGCTGGCGTCAACACCATCGGTACTGCTCTCGGTACTGCTGTTATCCACCTGCTGGTTCTCGTCGTCAAGAGCGTGTTCTTCTGCTGGGTCTGGATCTGGGTCCGTTGGACTCTGCCCCGCTTCCGCTATGACCATGTGATGAACCTCGGTTGGAAGATTATCCTTAACATCGCTATCCTGAACCTCGTTGTGACCGCAGTTGTCGCAAAGCTCGTTGGAGGTAACTAATGGCTCGCGTTATTAAACAGAAACCCATGACCGTCATCGAACGCCTCTACATTTTCGAGGCTATGCGCGGTCTGTGGACCACCCTTAAGCATGCTGCCCGTGGTTTGTTCCGCTACGAAGAACTTCCCACTATTTCCTACCCGGAAGGCCAGCCCGAAGTTCGCAACACCTATCGCGCCAAGCATCGCTTGATGCTCCGCCCCGATGGCACTCCCCGTTGCGTTGCTTGCGGCATGTGCGCTGCAGCTTGCCCTGCTCACTGTATCTTTATCGAAGCAACCCAGTCTGACGATCCCCGTATCGAAAAGCGCGTCATGCGTTTTGACATCGACCACCTGGTTTGCGTGTTCTGCGGCCTTTGCGCCGAAGCCTGCCCGGTAGATGCTCTCCGCATGGATACCAAGCAGATCGTTTTTGAACATCGCAACCGCGAAGATTTCGTGGCACACCTGGCCGATCTCATCGAATGGGATCCGAAGGATTACCCCGAAGACGCACAGAGCCAGATGGCTCCGGGCGGTACCAAGAACGCCGAGGCCCGCAAGGTCTGGGGAATGGAGGTTAAGTAATGCTCGCCCTGATTTACTTCATTGTCCTTGGAATTATCGCAATTGGCTCTGCCGTTTGCGTGCTCCTTTCCAAGCATCCGCTCTACGGAGCTCTTTCCCTGGTTCTTACCATGCTCTCCCTGGCCGGTATCTACGGCCTGCTGGGTAGCCCCTTCATGGGCGTTGTCCAGATCATGGTTTACGCAGGCGCAATCATCATGTTGCTCACCTTCGTGATCATGGTGCTGAACGCCGGTAAGGACAGCAAGACTCCCATGTTCGACAAGGTTTCCCTGTTCGTGATTCCGGCCGTGATCGTTCTCGCCGGTCTCGTGGGCTTTGCCCTGGTTCGTGCTCCCATCGTCTTCGATGCTACCACCCTCCGCGGCTCTGTAAAGCTCACCTCCGAAACACTGTTTAACGTAGCTCAGGAAGGCCCCGGCTACTTCGTCCTGTTCGAAGTCCTCGGTCTGTTGCTCCTTTCTTCCATGGGTGCCGCTGTGCTCATGGCCAAGAAGCGCCTTGGCTCTGAAATCGAGGAGGAAAAGTAATGGAACTCCAAGCTATGTATGTTCAGATTTTGGCCCTGGTGATTTTCGCCATCGGCCTTATCGTGGCCATTTCCCGCAGAAACATCTTCTTCGTGCTCATGGGTGTTGAACTCGCCCTGAACGCCGTGAACCTGTCTTTCGTGGGCTTTGCCAAGACCCTGCCTGCCGAAATGAGCGTTGCAGGCCAGATCGTGCCGCTGTTCGCAATTGCTGTTGCAGCTGCCGAAGCTTGCGTGGGCCTTGCCATGGTCATCATGATCTTCCGTAACCGCGAGAGCGTTGATTCCAACGACTTCTCTAACTTGAAGGGGTAATAATCAATGACTAATTTACCGCTTTGGTTTATTCCGCTCTTCCCGCTCATCGGTACCATCCTTTTGGGTACCATCGCCGTGATTTCTTCCGGCAGCAAGAAGGGCCCTTCCGAAGGTTTCGTTGGCGCGCTGGCCGTGTTGTTCCCGGCTCTCGCTTTCGCTAGCGTTGTCCTGCTGGCTTTCGGCATGCCCGAAACCGGCATCCGTCAGACCCTCTGCAACTGGATCGACGTCCCCATGCTCAAGGTGGACATCGGATTCCTGTTTGACGGTCTGTCCCGCATCATGCTGCTGTTCGTCACTGGCATCGGCTCCCTGATTGCGCTGTACTCCATCGGTTACATGCACGGCGACCGTGGCTTTGCCCGCTTCTTCGCCTACATCAACCTGTTCCTGTTCAGCATGATCGTGCTGGTCCTTTCCGACAGCCTGCTCCTGACCTTCCTGGGTTGGGAAGGTGTGGGTCTCTGCTCTTACCTGCTGATCGGTTTCTGGAACCACGACGTGAACAACTGCAAGGCTGCAAACAAGGCCTTCATCGTGAACCGCGTGGGTGACATCGGCTTCCTCCTGGGTATGCTGGTGCTCTGCACTATCGGCGGCTCCGCCATCCTCAACTACGATCAGCTGGCTGCATTCATCCAGATGGTCGTTTCCGGTGGCCACGTTGAAATCGTCATTCCGTTCCTGTCTCTCGCCGGTATCTGCTTCTTCGTAGGCTGCACCGGTAAGTCCGCCCAGATTCCTCTTCTCACTTGGTTGCCCGATGCAATGGCTGGTCCGACCCCGGTTTCCGCCCTCATCCATGCTGCAACCATGGTGACCTCTGGCGTGTATCTGCTTGCCCGTCTCGGTTCTATGTTTGCCATGCTCCCCACCGTGCTTGATATCATTACCGTTGTCGGTATGCTAACTGCATTCTGGGCCGCTGTGGCTGGCCTCTTCCAGAACGACATCAAGAAGGTGCTGGCATACTCCACTATCTCTCAGCTGGGCTACATGTTCATGGCTGCAGGTGTGGCTGCATTCGATGCTTCCATCTTCCACGTCTTTACCCACGCCTTCTTCAAGGCTGCCCTGTTCCTTGGTGCCGGTGCCGTGATTCACGCCCTGGCTGGCGAACAGGATATGCGCAAGATGGGTGGCCTGGTCAAGAAGGTTCCCGTTACCGCATGCGTCATGATCTTTGCATTCCTGGCCATTATCGGTATCCCGGGCTTTGCTGGCTTCTGGTCTAAGGACCTGATCCTGGAACGTCTCTACATGAGCGGTCCCATGGGCCCCTACTACTATGCAGTTGGCCTCCTCACTGCTGTTATTACCGCAGTCTACATGGGCCGTCTGATCATCCTGACCTTCTTCGGTTCCTATCGCGGTTCCAAGGAAAGCGAACATCACATTCACGAAGCTCCGGCTTGCATGCTGATCCCCATGGTGATTCTCGCCGTTGGCGCAGTGTTCTCCGGTTATATGTGGGCAGATTCCATCGGCCTTACCTTCTTCCGTGATATGCTGGCTCCTGTTGTTGGTGCTGCACAGCTCTCCGTGGCTCACTCCGAAGCCCACGTGAACCCCATGGTGTTCGCCGGTCTCGGCACTGCCGCTGCTGTTCTCGGTCTCGTGATTGCCTGGGCCAAGTTCGGCAAGGCTCGCATTCCTGAAGCCAAGGGCTCTTCTGCTCCTACCGGCAAGATGGCTACCTGGACCTTCCTCTTCGATATCATTCACGGTTGGTTCATCTGCCTTACCAATGTTGTTGCCTGGATTATCGAAAACTGCGTGGATAAGCTGGTTCAGTTTGTCCAGTGGCTGGTAGCCGGCATTGTTGAAATCCTGGGTGATGGCGTTGCCTCCTTCCAGGTTCGCAAGGTTCGCCTGCAGCTCGCTCTTAGCGTTGCCGGTGTTGTAGCCCTTGTGCTCGTTGTTCTTCTGACCGGAGGTATGATCTAATGCTTCTGCATCTCCTTGTCTTGGCTCCGTTCGTTGCTGCTATCCTCATGGTGGCAACCTCCAAGGAAGATCCCAAGTCTTCTTCCCGCCTGGCTTTCCTCTTCGGCCTTGCCTTTGTGGGCATGTCCGTCGCTCTGATCGCCGGTGGCAACCAGGCTACCGAAGCTGTGGAATGGTTCCGCATTCCTGGCGCAAAGGGCCCGGTTTACTACTACCTGTACAGCCATGGTCTGGGCGCCTGGATGACGCTCCTTTCCACTGGTCTTTCCCTGGTGGCTCTCATCACTGCTCGTAACACTACCTGCAAGAACTACCGCAACTTCGCAATCGGCATCTTCGCCTTGATGGGCGCCATGAACGGCACCTTCCTGGCCGCCGACGCAGTGCTGTTCTTCTTCTTCTTCGAAGCAATGGTGATCCCCGCCGCAATCCTTATCGCCGGTTTCGGTGGCAAGGATCGCGTCAAGGCTGCTATGACCTTCGCCATCTACACCCTGGTGGGCTCCGCTCCCATGATGGTGGCTCTGTGGTACGTGCTGACCAAGGCTGACAACTCCCTGCTCCTTTCTCTGGCCCTGGCTGTCCAGAACATGGATCCCGCCGTCCAGACCTCTATCCTCGTTTGCTTCCTCCTGGCCTTCATGGTGAAGACTCCGATCTTCCCGTTCCACGGCTGGCAGGCAATTTCCTACTCCGAAGCTCCCGCTCCGCTCTCTGCAATCCTTACCGGTGCAATGAGTAAGGCTGG
Source organism: Fibrobacter sp. UWH1 (assembly GCF_002210365.1). Taxonomy (NCBI): domain Bacteria; kingdom Pseudomonadati; phylum Fibrobacterota; class Fibrobacteria; order Fibrobacterales; family Fibrobacteraceae; genus Fibrobacter; species Fibrobacter sp. UWH1. The sequence continues at coordinate 4,345 of NZ_MWQG01000033.1, read as the reverse complement.
CGTCTTTGGTTTCATTGCCTGGATCCTCCCGATTTTCCCGCTTTCTATGACTGCTGTCAGCACCATGATGTGGCTGGGCCTCGTGACTGCCGTTTACGGCGCTCTCATGGCTCTCCGCGCCAAGGATGCCAAGAAACTTCTGGCCTTCAGCTCCATGGGTCACCTCGGCCTGGCTGTTGCCGGTGTCTTTAGCCTTTCCGAAGTTATGCTCCCCGCAGTGCTGGTGCTCCTGGTGGCACACGGCCTCTCCGCAGGCGCACAGTTCCTTCTGATGGGCATTGGCGAACGTATGACTGGAACTCGCGAACTGGATAAGCTTGGCGGTCTTGCCCGCAAGACTCCGGTGTTCGGCACCCTGTTCGGCTTTGTGGCTGTGATGGCCCTGGCTGTTCCTGGTACTGCAGGCTTCGTCGGCGAATTCACCGTGCTCCTGTCCCTCTGGGATATGGGCCCGCTCCCCGCACTGGTTGCTGGTCTCACCATCATCCTCTCTGCCGCTTACATGCTCCGCTTCGTCCAGAAGGTTATCTTCGGTGAACAGAAGTGCGAAGTGACCGGCACCCAGATGACCGCCCTGGAAGGTTCTTCCATCGGTATCATGGCCGCCCTGCTCCTGGTGTTCGGTATGCATCCCGCATTCATCACCAACGCTCTGCACCTCTTCGACGAACAGGCTGTGGAACAGATGGCTAAGCTCTCCGGCAACGCCCAGCAGATCGAAGAAACTGCCGAAAACGAAGCAGTTCCCGCCGCTGAAGCTGCCGCCTCCGCCGAAGACGAAAATATCGCAAGCGTTGCCCAGCCCATGACCGAAGAAGACTTCCGTCAGCTGGATTCTAACCTGGCCGCCAACGGTTTCAGCGAAGAAGAACGCGCATCTCTCATCAAGCAGCTCCGCGAAATGGATGTCGACACCGCCGCCGCTTCCGAAGCCGCTGTTGAAGGAGGTAACAACTAATGAGTAACATGATCATTCTCTTGCCGGTTATCCTGGTTGCCGTTGGCGCCCTGATTTCCTTGGCTGCAGAACCCTTCATCAAGGACGAGAACAAGCATAAGATCCTTCCCTGGGTCGCTTCCGCATTCGCCCTGTTCGCAGCCGGTGCCTACGCCCTGGTCACTACCGATACCTTCTACGGCCTCTATGCCATGGATCCGGCCCGCCGCCTCCTGGGCGTTGCCATTGTGCTCTGCGCCTTCCTGGGTATCGCTGGCCTCCAGTGGACCCTGGGCCACGAAAAGTTCAAGGGTGGCGAAGCTTACGCCCTCCTGATGCTTGCTACTACTGGCGCCCTGCTCATGACTCAGGCCATCGACTATGTGGCCCTGTTCCTGGGCATGGAACTGGCTAGTTTCCCGATCTACGCCCTGGTGGGTATTCGCCGCAAGGATGCAAACGCTAACGAAGGTGCCTTCAAGTACTTCGTTTCCGGTTCCATCTTCAGCGCCATCTTCCTCTACGGTGTGGCTATGGTTTACGGTGCTACCGGTACTACCAGCTTCAATTCCGCCATTCTCCCGGGTCGCGAAAGCATCTACGGCATTGGCGTGTTCATGACCGTGATTGGCCTCCTGTTCAAGGCTGGTGCCGCTCCTGTCCACTTCTGGGTGGCTGACGTCTACACCGGTGCTTCCGTTGCAGTGACCGGCTTCATGGCTGCCGTTGTTAAGGTTGGCGCTCTCGCCGCCCTGGCTTCTGTATGGCTCGGCATCCTGGTGACCAAGGCTGGCTCCGCAGCCGCCTGGAACCTTGCTGAACAGGTGACCATCGGTTCCCAGTCCAAGGGCCTCTACTATGTGGTTGTTATCGTGGCTCTGCTTTCCATGGTGTTCGGTGCCTTCGGCGGTCTCGCCCAGAAGTCCATCCGTCGCATCTTGGCTTACTCCGCCGTGATGAACGCCGGCTTTATCGTAATCGGCCTGCTGCTGCCCAACTACGCTGCAAACGGTACCGTTCAGATGGGCCCCATGTTCTACTTCCTGGTGACCTACGCCGTTGCATCTGCTGGCGCCCTCACCGGTATTGCCTACCTGTCTGGCCGTGACGACCGCAACGAAACTCTGGAAGCAATCCAGGGCCGCGGCCGCAAGCGTCCCTTCGTTGCTCTGGGCGTGACTGTCTGCTTGGCAAGCCTGGCTGGCCTTCCGCCGGTTGCTGGTTTCCTGGCCAAGTTCACCCTGTTCACCGACGCATTCGCCGCTGGTATGGGCTGGCTCGCTGCCGTGGCCTTCGGCCTCTCCCTGGTGGCTGCCGTGTTCTACCTGCGTATCGCCTTCGTCCTCTTCATGCCCCTCAAGCCTGAATGCGAATGCAAGTGCGTATGCGCCAAGAGCGCACCCTTCAGCTACCTGCTGAAGTTTGCAGTGACCGTTGCCGCTATCGCCCTCCTGGTGGTCGGCGTGATCCCCGGCATCGCCCTGATCTAATCAGTTACAGGACGTCATTCCTGAACTGACCCAAAGTCATCCTGAACTTGTTTCAGGATCCTAAACTTCGAAAACGCCTCGTAGGAATCCCCTACGGGGTGTTTTTGTTTATAAGCGGATTTTATAAAGTACTTGAATGAATTCGCCTTCTGAACATTTTGGGGGTTCGTGTGTGACAAGGAACAAAAAATAGGGGGGAAAGCGGAAAAGGAACGTCTGATTTTGTAAGAAAATTAGTGACAATAATGCAATGAAAATTTATCTTTCGTCACTGAGAAAGATAAAGGTTTGTATGAAAAAGATAATCTATGCTATGACTTTTGCCGGCATCTGCGCTGTAGGCGCTAATGCTGCTTTGACTGCCGTGAATGGTTGTTACCAGATCACGAACTATACCGACCTGAAGGACTTTGCTACCAAGGTGAATAGTGGTGAAACCGCCGCCTGTGGTCAGGTGACTGCTAATATTACCGCTTCTGGTACGTGGACGCCAATTGCTGACTTTGAAGGTTACTTTGAAGTAGTGGGTGATTATTCAATTAGTAAGCTGTCTTATACCTACAACAAAGTGATTGGTATGGCGGTGAACTATGACTATAAAGGTCTTTTTAGCAAGGTCAAGGGTGGCGCAGTCATCAAGAATGTGAAGTTGACAAGCCTTGATATGAATGGTGAGGACTTTGTCGGTGGTATTATCGGTAGTGTTGAAAGCACCGGTGATAATACAAAGGCTGTCTTATTGGATAATTGTAGCGTTGCTGGTTCCGTTAAAGGAGATAAAAATGTTGGTGGCCTTGTTGGAAATGTGTCTTCCAACACAAAGCTGATTGTTGTAAACAGTTATAATTCCGCAACAATTTCAAAAACAGGCCTGTCTATGTCTGTCGCTGATCAGGCTGGTTTGATTGGCTATGTGTCTTCTGGCGCTTCTGTGACTTTGGTTAACTGCTACAATACTGGTTCTGCTACGACAAACCCCCTTGTTGGTAGTTCCGATGGTTCAATCAGTGCTACCGATGTAGTTTGTAGCACCTCAAGTAAGTGCAATAACGTTGTAAAGGACGCCACTTATAATGCAAACCCTGCAATTGCTTATAACACAAATTTGAGCGATGCAACTTACCAGGCTGAAAAGGTAGAAGTCCTTTATGATGAAGCTTATGCAGGTAAGATGCAAGCAGTCTATCAGAACTATGTAGATCTGTCTGGCGTTACCATCGCTTACGAAAACAGCAAGGTAACTGCAACCTTCACTGATGATGCAACTACCTTCTCTATCCCTCAGGATATCAAGGTCGACAAGGTTGTCTTCAACCGCAAGTTCACTAACACCAAGTCTTCTACAATCGCTCTGCCTTTCAGCGCAAGTACGTCTGTAATTGCTGGTGCTGAATTCTACACTATTACGGGCGTCACACCGAGAGATCAGACTGATGAGAATTCTCGTGATACCGTTGTTGGAGATGGTGTTACCTCCGTTGAAGCTTATGTACCTTACCTTGTAAAGCCTACCGGTAATGATGGTTCTTTCGCTGTTTCTGGTGCCGTAACCCTGAAGAAGACTCCCGCCTCCCAAAACACTACTGTTGGTGATTGGTCTTTCATCACTGCTCTTGAAAAGAAGGTCTGGCGCCGTGCCGATGCCTCTAAGAATCTTGAAGCTAGTAACGAAGACGAAATTGGCCGCATCTATGGTTTTGCAGGTGCTGAGTCCGATGGCTTTGTTCCTGGCAACTTTGTTCGTGTAGAAAAGGCAAACATCATGCCTATGCGCGCTTACTTGAAGTATACAGGTAATCTTGGAGAATGCGGAAACGCTCTTTGCAAGGCTTCTCCTGTAGTTCTTTCTGACTCCATGGTGGTTCGCCTCAATTCTATAAAGACCGTTGATCCTTCTGTTGGTGGCGAAGTGATTGAC
>NZ_MWQG01000032.1:0-34853 GCF_002210365.1 Fibrobacter sp. UWH1 | reverse complement strand
AAGAAGGTGGGTGTGCAGATTGGTAACACCGCCGATATTTATGCTTCTGAATATGGTGGCGATACTGCCAAGATCGATGTGGAACGTTTCACCAAGTTGGCCGATGCTGTTCAGGCTCTAAAGCAGGGCAAGATTGACGCTGTTCTTCTGGATGACCAGCCGGCAATTTTCTTTGTGAAGCAGAATCCCACTCTCCGCGTTCTGGAAGAGACTTTTGTCGAGGAAACTTACGCTGGCGTTATTGCCAAGGGTAACGAAGGTCTCTTGGATACCTTCAACCTGGTGCTGAAGGAAATGCACGAGAATGGCATTTTCGATTCCTTGATGGCTACTTATATCGGCGGTACCGGTTCTTACCATTACACCCAGAAGGTGAAGGAAGGAAAACCTCTGGTGCTGGCTACCAATGCCCAGTTCCCGCCTTACGAATATCACGAAGGTGAATTCATCGTCGGTCTTGAAATCGAGTTGGCTTATTACCTGGCCGATAAGATGGGTCGCGTGCTGGAAATCCAGGACATTGAATTTGATGCTGTAATCAATGCGGTAAGTTCTGGCAAGGCTGACCTTGGCTTGTCTGGTTTCACTGTTACTGAGGAACGCAAGAAGTCCATTAACTTTACCGACAAGCTGGTGGATAATAAGGTGGTCGTCATGGTTCGCAGCGATGTTAAGGCTAGCGAACTTGACAATAAGGTTTTTGCAGTTAGCGATCTTGGTCATAAGAAGGTGGGTGTGCAGATTGGTAACACCGCCGATATTTATGCTTCTGAATATGGTGGCGATACTGCCAAGATCGATGTGGAACGTTTCACCAAGTTGGCCGATGCTGTTCAGGCTTTGAAGCAGGGCAAGATTGATGCTGTTCTTCTGGATGATCAGCCGGCTATTTTCTTTGTGAAGCAGAATCCCACTCTCCGCGTTTTGGATGAAGCTTTCGTTGAGGAAACCTACGCAGGTGTTATTGCCAAGGGTAATGAGGGCTTGCTGGATACCTTCAATCTGGCTTTGAAGGAAATGCATGAAAACGGCATTTTTGATTCCTTGATGGCTACATATATTGGCGGCACCGGTTCTTACCATTACACCCAGAAGGTGAAGGAAGGAAAGCCTCTGGTGCTGGCTACCAACGCCCAGTTCCCGCCTTATGAATATCATGAAGGTGAATTCATCGTCGGTCTTGAAATCGAGTTGGCTTACTACCTGGCCGATAAGATGGGCCGCGTGCTGGAAATCCAGGACATTGAATTTGATGCGGTCATTAATGCAGTAAGTTCTGGCAAGGCAGACATTGGTCTTTCTGGTTTTACCGTTACGGAAGAACGTAAGAAGTCCATTAACTTCACCGATAAGCTGGTGGACAACAAGGTGGTGATTCTGGTCCGTACTGGCGAAGTGGAAGCCTCCCAGGAAAGTTTTGGCGAAAAGTTCCACAAGAACTTCATCAAGGATAACCGCTGGAAGTATATTGGCGAAGGTCTCCGCAATACTTTGGTGATTTCTTTCTGTGCAGCACTTCTCGGTATTTTGATTGGTTTCATTGTGGCCATGGTCCGCGTGAACCACGAGTTTAACGGCAAGTGCAAGATTGGCAACTGGATTTGCAAGGCTTACCTGGCAGTGATTCGCGGTACGCCTATGATGGTCCAGCTGTTGATTATCTACTACATCGTGTTTGCCTCCGTGAACGTGAATAAGTTGCTGGTGGCGATTATCGCTTTCGGTATTAACTCCGGTGCCTACGTTTCTGAAATTATCCGCGGTGGCATTAAGGCTGTGGATCCGGGGCAGATTGAAGCTGGCCGCAGTCTTGGTCTAAAGTTCAGAACTGTGATGATCCATGTGGTTTATCCCCAGGCATTCAAGAATTCTCTGCCGGCTTTGACTAACGAATTTATTTCCCTCATCAAGGAAACTTCTATTTGCGGCTACATCGGTTTGACTGACTTAACCCGCGGCGGCGACATTATCCGTAGTTTGACTTACGAAGCCATGTTCCCGTTGATTTCTGTGGCTATCGTTTACTTCATCATCGTGGCAGGCCTTTCCGCTTGCGTCTCCCGTCTTGAACAGAGACTGAAGAAGAACGAACGTTAAGGAGGTGCGACAATGAGTGAAAAGCAAGTAATGATCGAAGTGAAGGATCTTTGTAAGTCTTACGGCGAAAAGCAGATCCTGAAGAATATCAATGTTGAATTTCATAAGGGTGACGTGGTGGCCATTATCGGACCTTCCGGTTGCGGTAAGTCCACTTTCCTGCGTCAATTGAATTTGCTGGAAAAGCCTACCAGCGGCGATATTCTGCTGGACGGCAAGAGCATTCTTGACAAGAAGGTTTCTAAGCCCACTATCCGTGCCCGTGTAGGCATGGTGTTCCAGCAGTTCAACCTGTTCAAGAATATGACTGCCTTAGAAAACATCATGTTTGCTCCCGTTAAGCTTGGTCGTGTGACTAAGGCTGAAGGGGAAAAACTTGCCAAGGAATTGTTGGAACGTGTTGGCTTGGCTGATCGTGGGGATCATTATCCTGCACAGCTTTCCGGTGGCCAGCAGCAGCGTGTGGCTATTGCCCGCGCCGCCGCCATGAATCCTGAAGCCATTTTATTTGATGAACCCACCAGCGCCTTGGACCCGGAAATGGTGGGCGAAGTTCTGAAGATTATGAAGGACTTGGCTCAGTCCGGCATGACCATGCTGGTAGTGACTCATGAAATGGGCTTTGCCCGCGAAGTGGCTAATCGCGTGCTGTTCTTTGCTGACGGAATTATCAAGGAAGACGGCACTCCTGCTGAAATCTTTGACAATCCCAAGGACCAGCGCCTAAAGGACTTCCTGGCGGCCATCAAGAAGTAGCCGGCACTGTCGTTACGAACTTGAAAAGGGTCGCTGGTGCGGCCCTTTTTTAATGTTCTTTGAATTGGTGGATTAACGGATTCGAATAACGGATTGGCGCAGTGCCTTTCCGTTTTTTGTTACGCGCATTAGGTAGACGCCTGTCTGCTTGGGGGAAGCCTTTAGGGCGTTTCCGTTCATGTCAAAGTACTGGATTGTGGCATCGGACAAATCCAGAGAATTGTGGCGAAGCTGGGCGATGGCTGTGGTGCTGGAGTCTGAAACAACTGTAGAATCCTTGCCAGAATTTTCGCCAGAATCGCTGCCGGTTTCTTCGACGGGAATTTTTATGGTAATTGTGAATGACACCTGTTTGTTTTTGTAGACAACAGCCTGCTTGATGGTGAAGGTGTCACCCGGCTTTACCAGGTTAGGCATGTGTCCAACCTTGGTGGTCATGGTGTTGAGATTCACGTTGGAGAATACGATACTGGGGCCGTTCGTATTCCACTTGGCAACGGCGCCCTTGGAGTCAAACCAGTGGCCGGTGCCTTCGCCGGTGGTTTCGCTGTTCAGGTAACCATCGGGTTCAACGGCGTAGAAACTTGCCTTGGTTGCAATTTCGTTTTGTGCAATTCCGAGAGCTTCGGCGACCTTTGCTCCCTGCAAATCGACGGTCACGGGGGCGTAGCTGTCGCTGATGGGCAATTCGGTGGCGAGGGTGATTTCGGTTTCTACGAAAGGTTCTGCATTGTAATCGGTGCAATCGCCACCGAGGCAGAAACTGAGGCTGTTTCCGCTGACACTGACATCTGTAAATTTCAGCCCAGTTTCTGCACCGCTGTACCAGCGGATTGCCGGGTAGAGCGCATCTGAAAATGCACTGTAGGAATTTGTAGCATTAAAGAATGCGCTGGTTCTGCTGCCGGGAGAGGGCCACTGGTCGTTTTCGGGATCGCTGCTGTTGCCCTTGGAATCTGCGTGTACAATTCGCAGCCCCAGTTTATCTGCGGCAGAATTCCCAGAGATGGAAAAGTCGTAGTGCTGCATCAGAATGCCGCTGCCTGTCAGCGATTTGTTTCGTCCATCGTTTTTAACGTAGGACCAGACTAAGCCTTCCTTGTCGGGACGGTTCGGGTTCTTGAAGCGGTAACATTGTTCCCCTGCAGTTGTAGAAATCTTGCCGAGATCTTCTGCGGTTACATCTACAAAGGGAATCCAGCCTTGGTCTGCGCGGTAGAAATCGTTGATTGCAACCGGATTCCAGTCGTTTGCGCGGTTGCCCATGGTGCAGTAGTCACCGTACCAGTAAAGGTCGGGCCAGCCAAAGACCATGTGTCCATTTTCATGAATGAAAACATAGATGGAAAATTTGCCCGGCATGTCGGTCATCTGGTGCTTTTGCAGGCGGACGCCGTCGCGAATTTCGTTGGACCAGCCGGCGTGAGGCCAAAGTCCCTGTCCCCATGTTAGACCGGGACCAGCGTACACGATATTGATGGCTTCGGTAATGCCGTCTTTGTCGTTGTCGTAGCGGGAGTAATCCACTTGGGAATCGAAGTACTCGAATATTTCCTTGACCAAAACATCGGAACCGGAATATCCTTCCAGTTCTTCGTAATAAGACTTGGGATACTTTGCTCGATACCAGCCGAAGACTTCGTTGGTAAAATCCAGTTGGCCATTGGAGACATCCAGATAGTAATCGCGGACGGAACCGTTACAACCATCGCGGTTGAAACCTTCCTTGTTCAGCCAGTCAGAAATCTCTTCCTTGGTGACAGGGGCGGTTTGGTCTGAAAAGTCCACCAATAGGGTGAGGCCGTAGATTTTCCCCTTGGGGGAGGAGTAGTGGCTTTTTTCCATTGGTGGAGCAAACATCACGCTTGTCGTCCCTGAATTTTTCCAGGCGCCTCGCGAGTTGTCAAACTTTGTGATTGCTTCGTCGGGCCAAGCTTGAACTCGCTTTCCCTGATAGACTATGTCTGCAAAGGACGTGCAGCAAAGAGCGAACACTAATCCGCCAAATAACCAATTCTTCAAACATCCCATAATTACACCTTTTTATACAATATACCCAAAAATGAGGCCTGTCAAATCCTTTGTTTTCAATTGTACACTTGATTCGGTGTATTTTTAGTGAATTTAGACCTGATTTTGCTTAAATTTAGGATATGAAGAAAAATCGTCTCCTTTCTGCTGCTGTTACCTTGTTTTTGAGCACAGCAGCCAACGCTGCTGTTCAAGGTTCTGTATTTAATGAATCTGGCGCACCCATTAAGGATGCTGTGGTTAGCATTAAGACCTTGCCCAATCTTTTACCCGATGCCCGCACCCTTTCCAATGCTAAGGGGAAGTTCACTATCAAGGACAAGGTTGCCGATCCTCAGGTTTTGATTGTCCGCAAGACCGGTTTCTTGCCGGAAACTTTGTCTGTGGCCGCTGTCGTCGATCCCAAGAACCCGGCCAAGATTATTTTGAAACGCGATCCCATCGAAGACCAGATTGACTCTTTGATGTCTGGCATGACCATCGATGACATGATTGCCCAGATGACTCAGGCCTTGGTTCCTCATGTAAATTGTGGTAATAGCATTTGCGGTTCTGCTCTTCAGGGCGGTGGCGCTTACGCTGCTGAATTCTACAAGAATGCCTGGGCTCAGAAGATTCCCGTGACTTATGGAAAGGATTGCGTTCATGGTGCCGCTGACCTTATTAATGGCACGGTGTTCCCCCATAACATTGGTCTTGGCGCTACTCGAGATTCTGCCCTGGTTCGCCGTATTGGCCAGGCTACCGCAGAAGAAATGTGGGCGGCTCACATTGACTACAATTTTGCTCCTGCCTTGAGCGTTCCTCAGGATGAACGTTGGGGCCGTACTTACGAAGGCTTTGGCGAAAAGCCGGAATTGGCCATTGAACTGGGTTCCGCATACCTTCGCGGTTTGCAGGGGGATCATTTTGACGCAGAATGGCGTGTTACTGGAACCATCAAACATTTTATTGGTGACGGTGGTACGGCCAAGGGATGGGATCGCGGCGACGTTAAGGCTACTGACGCCCAGATTCGTAAAACCCATTTGCCGCCTTACATTGCTGCTGTAGAACAGGGCGCCCAGAGTGTGATGGCCAGCTTCAATACGGTGCGCGGAGTTCATCAGCATGTGGATTCCCTGCGCCTTACAGGTTGGCTGAAAACGGAACTTGGCTTTGACGGTTTTGTGGTTGCTGACTGGGAAGGTATCCAGCATTCCATTACTCCGGGCAATGCCGGGGATTACTCTGGTAAGATTACCAATATTTCCAGCGAAGAGGCTATTCGCCGTGCCGTTAACGCAGGCATTGACCTGGCCATGGTTCCGTCTTCTGCGGAATCGTTCGTAAGCACTCTGACGGAATTGGTGAAGAATAAGAAGGTTTCCGAAGATCGTATTAAGGATGCTGTCCGTAGAATTCTTCGCGTGAAGATTCGCGCAGGCCGCCTGGAAAATCCCAATGGTCCTGCAAAGTATGTGGGCGTTGTCGAAAATATCGGTAGCGCAGAACATCGCGCCATTGCCCGTGAAGCCGTGCAGAAGAGTCTTGTTGTTCTGAAGAACGAAGGCATTCTGCCCTTGGCTAAGGATGGCAAGATTTTTGTGACCGGATCTCATGCCGACCATACGGGTCTTCAGAGTGGTGCCTGGACTTTGGGCTGGCAGGGAACCCGTGGCGAAGTTCCTGGTGCAACTTCCATTTTGGCTGGCGTAGATCAGGTGGCTAAGGGCGCTCGTGTAGAATCTGCTGACAGTGCCAATACGGTTCTTTATGTGATTGGTGAATCCCCTTATGCTGAATGGTTCGGCGATTTCCGTGAAAAGGATTTTAATAATAAGTTGTTTACAACGGAACGTTCCCACACCACGCACTTTGAAAGTACCGACGTGAACCTCAAGGAAATCAAGGCTTGGAAGGCTGCTGGCAAGAAGGTGATTCTCGTTCTGGTGGCTGGCCGTCCGTTGCCTATTACCAAGTTGATCGATGCCGTTGATGGTTTCGTGATGGCTTGGCTTCCGGGTAGCGAAGGTGCTGGCGTTGCCGATGTTCTTTTCGGTGATGTAAAGCCTACGGGCAAGTTGCCTCACACTTGGCCCAAAGACGCCAAGCAAATTCCCATTAACGATGGCGACGGAAAGAAGGGCCTGTTCCCTTACGGCTTCGGCTTGACTTATTAAGAATGCTGTGAATTACACGCGAAAATTTCCGTGGTAGTTCCAGCTCCATTCCGACGGATTTTCAGAAATCCAATTTTCAATTTCTTTGGCGATACTGGACGTTAGGCTGGTACCGCTAATTTTTATTTGATCCGTGGAATTATTCCGCTGATCAAATTTCGGAGGATAGTACGTTTCAAAACGGATGACGATTTCGTTCTTGCCGCGGTGTTGATTGCCGCGACACCCTTTTTCGCGGGACCCTTCGCAGTTGCTTGCTGCGCGGGTGAAGGTGCGGAAGGTGACGATACCCGCACCCATCTGGTTTACTTTTTCGGGTAGTCGCAGGTAGAGCGTGCTTGGCATTCCGAATAGCGTTTCCGTACAGCCTTTGGTATGGCGCCCTTGATCCACCACCATGGCGAGAATGGCATTTCCTTTCTTGTTCAACTTTGCTGGCGGCGCAAATAGGTTCCGCAACAGTTGGGACAGTTCGTCGGGGTGATACTCTGTCAGATGTTCATCACTGCGCAGTTCCTTCAGAAGTTGTCGCGTTGCTTCGTCACCGACGGAATCCGTAATCAGGTGGACGTTGTCGCTGTAACGGCAAAGGCTGCGATGCAATAATTCAAAGGCTCCCTGATGAATGCTGATTGCGGCAAGGGGCAGGGGCGTTCCGTCAGAACTTTTACTGCGGGTCAAGGCTTCCATCATGACGTTTTCGTTTTCGTAGACGATCCTGTCTGTGGTTCGCTTAAGTCGTGCCAGCCCGCGGTAAGAATCGATGGCGTTCCAGTAGATTCCCCGGAAAACATCGTCTGCGGTACACTTTGCTGTAAAACCCCTAAAGGCTCTTGCTTTCTGCAAATGCGCGACCGTTCTCCCGTAAGCCCGCTTCTGGTGAAGAGCCTTGTATATGGGAAATGCCACAATAAAAAGAGCTGCGAAAAACCAGTTCGGCATTCGCAGCAAAATATTCAAGGCTGTTTTGTAAAAGGTCAGCTTCACTTTTGCGGGGCTTATTCTTCGTCAAACTCCAGGATGCTCTTACCCAGTTCGCGTTCGAAAACTCGGCGGGAAAGTCCTTCGCCGGCATAGCTAAGGGCGGGGGAGATTTCGTAAAGTTTGTCGGCCTTCACTTCGCAGTGAGCCTTCTTCAGCCATTCCTTGTGGAGCTTACCGATCATGATACGGGCGGTCTTGGGACTGTCGTTTCCTTCGGCATTCTTAACCGGGCTGAATTCCTCTTCGCGGATAACACCGAAGGGCATCATGGTTCCCAGCTGGGGGAATGCGTCAAACAGGAACTGTTCAAACTTCCAGCACTGTTCAATGCCGCAAACGGTCTTGCGGGCAGTGTGCCAGGGGAGCTTGCTGGTCTGCAGCTTACGAAGACCTTCCAACTTGAAAAGGTGAACGGCAATATTTCCGCCATCGAAAGTCAAGCTTCCGTCGGGGTTCTTCATGTCGCGATATTCTTCGGGAAGGTCGCTGTATTCCACGACGCCGGGCTTCTTGTTCTGGAAGGCAAAAATGCCAACCTTTTCGTTGGGGCCGGCCTTGGGAACAACCTTGGAGGCACTCATGCTGCGGCCTTCGCTGGCGAGAGCGCCAATAAAGGCAGGGTCGCAAATGCGGCAGAGGGCGTTGTCGACACTGTAGAGGAACACGTAACGAACTCCACGCTCAATGAGCCATGCCAAAGAACCGCTCTGGGCCAGGGCGCGGAAGCAACCTCCGTTTCCATCGGGAACCAGGGCCAGATGATCTTCGCCATCCAGCACAGCCTTTCCGTCGGGAGTCAAGGCGCAAATGGTGCCCTGTTCAAAGAAACGGATGTTCTGGCGGTCCATGCCAAAGAAATTATTTTCGGTAAAGAAGTTGACTGTGGCCTCGTGGTTGAGAGGGCTAGTCATAATGCACCAGGGAATGGGATGGCCTACCTGGGCTGCCAAGTTCTGCAGACGTTCTGCCTGCAGCTGGAACAGACTCTTGTGGCTGGGGATGCCGATGTCGAACATGCCCTTGGGACCTTCAAAGCCAAGGCGGGAACCTTGTCCACCGGCTACCAGGAATGCGGCTACTTGACCCTTGCCCAGAAGAATTTCGCCCGTTTCCTTCCAGAAGTCGTAGCGTAAGTCATCTGCTGCAATCTTGAAAGGCATAGGCTGCAGGTCTGCAGAAACATTGTCGCTTAAGTTAGCGGCGGATTTTTCTGCGTGCAGGGCCTTCAGTTCGTTCCAGTCCTGGCTTGCGATATCGCGTTCAAGATTCTTGCGGGCATCGCCGCTCAGGGTTTCCAAATGCTTCAGCAGGTCGTCCTGACCGGCTGCCTTCAAAACTTCAATAATATCTGCCATTATCAAGTTACCTAATACCGAAGAAAATCACCATGCTGACAATCAAGGCGAAGATGCTGATCAAGTGCATTCTCCACACGATCTTGGAATTCATCAGGGGCTTGCTGGGGAAACGTCCGTCCCACTTCTTCTGGAAATGATGGTGCAGAGGGGCGCAAAGGAAAATGCGTCGACCTTCACCAAAGGCCTTCTTGGTAATCTTGAACCAGGTAATCTGGAGAAGCACGGAGCAGGCTTCAGCAATGATGATGATGCAGACGATGGGAAGGAAGAGACCTGCCTGCACGAGAATGAACATAATGCCGATAGCTGCACCGAAGCCCACGGAACCGGCATCGCCCATGTAGATTTCTGCCGGAGGGCTGTTAAACCATAAGTAAGCCAGCAGAGAGCCTGCAATGGACATGGCCAGGGGGAACAGTTCATCGCAACCCGGCAGGTAGGGTACGTGCAGGTAGTTACTGAAAATGAAGTTGCCGCTGACGTAGGCCACCAGACCGACAAAAACCATGCTAGAAAGAATAGGCACAGAAACAAGGCTGTCTAGACCATCGGTAAAGTTGGTTCCGTTGGCGGAAGCCGCAATGACGAAAGTCATGAAGCCCACGAAAATCCAGTTGGGCAGGTGAATCTGGAAAACGTTGATGGGGCAGAAGGGGATGGTCAGGTCGCCCTTAAGTTCGGGAATGAACTTATAGCAGAAAATTGCCACCACCAGACTAAACAGGAAATACAGGAACAGACGCAGGGAACTGGAAATGCCGTCGGCCTTGTCCATATAGTCGGCTGCAGTGAGCTTGCCCAGCTTGATCAGTCGTTTGGCTCGTACCTTGGCGATATCGTCGATGGCGCCAACCGCAGAGAAGGCGGCCAGCACGGCCAGAGTCGAAATGGTGTAGCCGTTCATCTTGCAAACGAGGAGGGAGACAATTTCTACCACGACTACAAGAAGGAGACCGCCCATAATGGGGGGAGATTTGCTCTTTCCGTCCTTGTCGAAGTCGCTAGTGGCATCCAGCGCCTGCAACTTGCGGATGTAAATGGGCATGAAAACCATGACCATGATGATGGAAAGCATGGCGGCAACACCTGCGCGGAACAGACGGCCGTCGAAAAGATCAATGCTGGTTAAGTGATAAAGCCACTGGCAAAGCATAATTCAGTTATCAGTTAACAAAAAACTGTTTTACAAAAAAAGAAAAAATACGGGTCCTCATACACACATCAAATAGGTAGGTCAAATTTAAAAACATTTGTTCGTTCTGTTATTTTTCTAAATTGTATTCTATGGAAAAATTGCATATTGATTGCCCTCACTGTGGCGCCTCTTTTGATGTTGAACTTCAGGGCGAAAAGGCTAATATGATGGTCTTTTGCTGTGCCCAATGCAAAACACCCCTGATGTACTGTCACGGGGAAGTGGGCGAACTGGATCGCGATGAATTTGCAAACCTACGCAAAAAGTTAAGTCGCGCCATAGAGGCCGCCGTTAGCCGTGATGGCTCCCTGGCTGGAGTTGCCGATGCACTCCGTCAGATGGTGGATGCTTCCAATGCTATCGCCGAAGAAAGGGAACCGGAACCTAAGGCTCCCATTACCGACGAATCCCTGGCGGCCCTCCAGAAGGAACTGGATGAAATGGATGCCGAAAGCTTCCTGGACCAGCTTTAAGGGGCCTGTATGAAAATCCTTTTCTCTGACCTAGACGGTACTTTGCTGACCGACGAGAAGCTTATCCTTGACGAGGATATGGCTGCCATTCAGCATATGTTGGATCAGGGAAACAAGTTCCTTATTACGACTGGACGTCCACTGACAAGTGCTAAAAAATTGGCCAAGAAGTATGGATTCTTCAAACCTGGCTTTTTCCTGGTCAGCTTTAATGGCGGACTTATTTACGATTGTGCCACCGAGCAGCCGATCCTTACCCGACGTATTCCCGTAGAATCCGTCAAGTCCATTATGGATGCCGCCCATTCCTGTGGTATGCACGCCCATACCTATGCCGGTGACCTGGTTATTTCAGAATATGAGACGGACCAACTGAAAAAGTACTGCGAAACGATGATGATGGACTACCTCGTTGTAGACAACGTTGTGGAGTACTTCGCCTCTCTAGAAAGTGAAACGGCTCCGGTTGCCCCCGCAGTCCCTATCAACGTGGTCATAAAGCCGTCTCCCATCAAGGTGAACGTCATTACCCCCTTCGGACACGGAAGCCTCGAAGAATTCCGAACCGAAATGCGTAAAACCACTGCCGGCAACCTGTTTGACGTTTTTAGCAAACCTGAAATGCTGGAATTTTCAAACCTGAAATCCAACAAGGGTGACGCTGTTCGATTCATGGCGGATTTCTATAAAGTCCCTCTGTCCGATACGATTGCCTGCGGTGACGAAGAAAATGACTGTCCCATGATCGAGGCCGCCGGTCTTGGCGTTGCCATGGTCAACGGATCCGAAATTGCCAAGTCCAAGGCAGACTACATTACCGAAGCAGACAACAATCATGGCGGAATTGCCGAAGTCATCCGCAAGTTCGTGATTAGATAAGATCCAATCTTTTCTAGATTTGGGTCCATGAAAAAATGGTTCGCCTCCCTTAACCTTGGGAAGAAGGAAGCATCCATTGCTGCAGCAACGCTTGCGGTTATGGTTGTAGCCTTCTTGATTTTTAACAACCTGACAGTTCCTTTCGCTAGACGTTGGGATATTGACTGGGGTTATTATTCCATCTTGTTGACCTTCATTTTGCTGTTGGTCGGTGTCGTTATAAACATCCCTTCGACCTCTAAGCATTTGAAGTCGTTCCTGCCCTCAGGAAAGCCTATGTGCGGCTTTGTCCTGGTGACCTTGATTTTTTCTGTTTTCATGTTTGGAAACATCGGAAATACCCACCGGGTCCTCAGTGATGAAACTAGCTGGGAGTCTATGGGCCTGCAGATGTATTTCCAGCATACAGGGGGAATTTGCAACGAAGGTATCTGGAATGGCGACGTTCTGGATTGCAAGAATGAAGTAAATAACTTCAAGGGCAAGGCTCTAGGATTTGTCTATTCCCTGGTGTTTAACTTTGCAGAACCGAATCGCGATACGGCCTTGTTGGTCAATTATCCGTTCTATTTGCTAAGCCTGCTGTTCTTCTTCCTGGCATTATCAAAATGGTTTAAGAATGGCTGGACGGCCCTGGCGGCAACAGCATTCCTGGGTGGTATGCCTATATACTTGTTGCAGGCCCGTTCCGCGTCTACCGAAGTGCTTTATATTTTCCTGCTCTCGGTACTTATGGCCTGGTACGCCTTTGTTCCCGCCAACAAGGTGAACTGGAAACATTTCATGCTGACTGTTCCCTTATTGGGCTTCTTTGCCCAGACCCGTCAGGAAACCGTTTTTGCGTTTATTCCCTTTGCCCTTTATTATCATAAGTATTTCCTGGAAAAGGTACATCGTCTGCCCCTCTTTGTTCTGGCGGTAATTACCGTCAGCTGGCCCTCTGTAAATACCATGGCCGCTTATCGAGGTTATGATTTCCAGGGTGGGGAGCACGCCGCTCATTCCTTTGAAAACTTGTGGTTCAATCTGAAGACTAATATTGAAGTCATGCTGAACCTGAAGGAAGACCCCTCCTTCGGCGGCATTATGATGAACCCCTTCTATACCAGTTTTACCATTATCCTGTTGGTGGCAACGGTGTGGCTTCTGGTTCGTGCAGTTGCCTTTAAGCGTTACCGTAAGGGATTGCTACTCGGTCTAACGTTCTGTCTCCAGATTTTCGTAATCATGTTTAACGTGTCTGGAACTTTTACCATCGACATCAACCAGCGATACGTACTTGTCGCCTTGCCGCTGTTTGCCCTGATCATGGCTTTGGGCCTTTTCGATGCTCTTCAGTTTGCAACTAAAATGCGTCTCGATGCCGCAGGCAAGATTGTCGCCTTGATCGCTTGCCTTATGTCTGTGGGGCTGATGGTCTATCACGGAAACAGCTATCGCAGCAATATGCTTTACTACAAGAACAAATTGCTGGGCGAAGAAGATTACCTGAATACGGCTTTGGCCTCGTATCCCGAAAAGTCAATTTTCATCTATTCTCGTCCCTGGCAGATGCTGGCTTCTGGTCACAGCGCCTTTAGCGAACGAACCTTCATGGGTTGGGATACTGAAACATTCGCCAAGTGGTCCCAGGTTTCCAATGGCAATATCTATCTGGTCCGAGGCCAGGACGGCTATGGTGAATTGAACCGCAAGAGCCGAGTGGTTGGCTTCAAGACTACGACCCAGATTGACGGCATCCTTAACGACTATAAGAATGAACGCGTCCTGCTGGAACCTAAACTGTTTGGCTATCCTCTGGCGATTTACAAGATCATTGCCAAGAAGGGCGTGTCCGCTTACCAGCAGAATATGTTTGTCTCCGAAATGGAAAACAACAGCTTCGTGGTCAGCAAGATGTTCCCCGAGTCCATTACCTGCCAGTATAGCTTGAACGGCGAACTGCAGGAAGATCTCGTGGTCTCCCTGAATTCTGATACGCTGCAGCTTGATTCTGCAAAAATCAGGGCCGGTATGAACCGCGCTAGCCTTGAATGTCTGATGCCCGATAACGACACCATGCGCGTGCTTAAGGACTTCTTTATCGAAGATCCTAATGTTCTGCTTCTTTCATCCCTCAAGATTGATAGTTATTCTCAGGATTGGGGCTCTCCCCAGATTAATGAATCCGTAGAACATCATCGTCTAACGCTAGATGAAGAAGTCTTCCGCTACGGTATCGGTTCCCATGCAAATTCCAGCATCGTGTTCAAGCTGCCTGCATCATATAGCGTGCTGCACTCCGTTATTGGTCTAGATGACGAAAGTGCTTGCGGTGATGGTGCCAGCTTCATCATTACAGGCGACGGGCGTGAATTGTTCCGCAGCAAGCGTCTGTACCCGACAGAAAAGCAGTCTATCGATGTGGACGTCGCTGGCGTAAAAACGATTGTGCTGGGAATCGACATGGGCGGAAACAAGGATTGCGACCACGGTGACTGGGCCAACATCTGGCTGGAGAAGGCTAAGTGAAAGTCCTAGTGGCTCCTTTGGATTGGGGCCTTGGGCATGCCACTCGGTGCGTGCCCGTTATTCGTGAGTTCCTGCGTCAGGGCGCCAAGGTCGAACTGGCTGTGGTAAAGTCCAACGCGGGATTGCTGCGTCGGATCTTTCCGAACCTGCGTCAGCATCTGGCTCCCAGCTACAATATTGTATATCCGAAACATGGCTATAACATGGGGCTGTGGCTTTTGAAAAATGGAGCCCATCTAAATAAGGTGATTCGTTTTGAACGGATGTATGCCGAAAAAATGGTGGAGTCCCATGGCTTCGACGTCCTTTTTTCTGATAACCGATTTGGTTTTTACAGCAGGAAGGCGAAGTCAATCTACATGACGCATCAGCGCCGTATTGCGTTCCCTCCGATGCTATCGGCTTTTGAACCTACGGGAATCTTGTGGCATGCTGCCGTCATGCGCCATTTTGACGAAGTCTGGGTTCCTGACTTGCCGGAATATCCGGGCTTTGCCGGAAGAATGTCTCACGTTTCCCTTGCGCCCCGTCCTATAAAGTTTGTGGGGGCCCTGTCTAGATTTGCGGGGCAGGAGACTCGACAAAAAGAACAGGCGGCGCCGAAGTACAAGTTTGTTGCCGTGGTTTCTGGCGTGGAACCGGCCCGAAGCCGTTTTGAAAATATGCTGAAAGAGGCTTTTTCAAAAATTGAAGGACGCCACGCTATTATCATGGGACGTCCCGCTCTGGGTGTAAAGAACTGGAACGAAGGGAATGTGGATTTCTTTACCCACCTGGAAGATGAAGCCTTTGCCGAAACCATTCAATCTGCAGATTGGGTTGTTTCCCGTGGAGGATATTCGACCATTATGGATATGGCCGTTCTCAAGGCGAAGTGCATTTTTGTTCCGACTCCCGGACAATACGAACAAGTTGTTCTTGCCCGTGATTTAGCGGAAGCCAGGTCTGCGTTGACTATTGATGAAAAGAACTTTGACGACCGTAGTTTGTTGCAAATGATCTCTCAATCTTCGGATGACGTTCGGCTCCCTGATACCCCAAAAAATGAACTTTTGAAACAGGCCGTTCTGCAATCCTTTAGAAAAAGAGTTTGATAAAAAAATTGGTACCGTAATAAAAAAAGTCTAACTTTATAAAAAGAGAATTTATGCCTCAGTTTGTATTAGCCTTTCCCATGACCTGCGAAGCTTCCGCTCCGGTGGTTATCAACGAAAATGTAACCTTGGCCGCCGATGCCAAGTCTGCCATTATCCCTGGCTGTACGGTCATGTTTAATGTGGTTCGCAAGGAACATGTTGATGGACTTGCTGGAATCTTCAGGGAACACCAGGATATTTCTGCCGATGCCGCTTCCGCTATCGAAGCTCACAAATCCTTGCTGTTCCTGCTGGGAGAAGCTAAGAATGTTGACGAAGTGAATCAGGTGAACATGGCAATTCTCAAGATGTTTTCTGCAGGCGCCCTGGGCGTTTACATGCAGCAATCCGGTGCCGCCTGGAGTGTCGAGGGGTTCCGCGAAGAAGTGGGGGATGGAGAATATCCCATGGACCCGTGGATTAATTTCGTAGAAAATGGAGACCTTCTCTATACCCTGGGCTTGGCCTGCTTTGGCTTGCCGGATCTTTGTGTCTCAGCTTCCGAAGAAGATGCCCAGAGCAAGTTGCTTTTTGTGGCAGACGCCTTGTTTGGTGATGGCATTCCGGCAAAATCCGGTTCTGAAGTGGATCTTGAAGAAGACGGTATTTATGTCCTACGTCTTGAAACCAAGAATCCCTTCCCCAAGGATTCACCGGAATTTAACCGTCAGGGTATTTTCCGCATCGTTAAGAAAAAGTAAAACGAAAACAAAAACACCCAACCTTGCGGCTGGGTGTTTTTTTGGGGGGTTAGGAGGAGAACAAAGAGTTCTTGATTGTTAAGATAGTAATCTCCGTGAAATTTTGGCAACTCAAAGTGGTTAAATTTTTTTTGAGTGTTATTTTTATCACAATGCAATTCGATTATATTTGTCTTATTAGCAGAAAAAATCTTGGAGAAGATATGAGTTGTAGAATTTTGATGCGCTTTGTAGGCGAAACGGACCAACTTTCTGGTGTTTATGACGAAATTATGGAAAGTTTCCCTGATGCAGAGCTCCCAAGTGAAGACTGCGGCGAATGGTATTCTGTAGACGACGTCATGATGGACGAGTATGAATGCCGTTTTGAGGAATTGCCTGAAAGCGCCCTGATGGCCATGGACGGATCCATTTTTGTGGAAGATGAACTGCCCGAGGAATTCTTTGCTGAACTGATGGAACGCTTCGAGAAAGTCTTCGGAGCCTTTAAGTGGGCCAGCCTTGATGTAGGCGTAGGTTGTGGCACCAGTGATGGCTGGGGAGAATTTAACCCGGAATACGCAGACGATGGTTCTGACGAAGCTAACGAAATTTCAGAAGCTGTTATAGGATTTTAATATGAATTACAATGTAATTACCGCAGAAGAACTTCAAAAGAATCCGATCAAGATGATTGAAGGTTTTGGTCTGCAAGAAACTTTTCGCCCAGAAGTTTGATGAACAAAGCTTCATCGACAAGAGCATTCTTGATCGCTGGTACGCAAACGATTCAATGCACACCTTGTACATTGCTGAAATCGAAAAAGTTCTGGCAAAGTGACGCCTTTAGGTGGTTCGAGACTTTATGAATAAAGGAAAATCTCCCGATAGACAAGAAGAAATACTCAATACTCTTGGGCAAAATCTTGATGAGATGTTGGCGATTCTAGAAGAAGATTCTGACCGGGCTCGCGCAGGCTGGGATCACGCTGCTGCTTCGCTTACCGCATCGAAGATGACGGGGGAGGAACTTCGCCAGAAGTGCAAAAAATACATTCCCGTTCTTCGCAAACTTTTGAAGATTCCACCAGTTTGTTATCTGTTTAGGTCCGTGATTGAGTTGGCTGACAAATACTCCTGGCTAAAAAAGTCTTAGGAATGAAATAAGGAAAACCCTCGGTGAATGTGAACCGAGGGCTTTCTTAATTGGTCAACAAAGCGTAATAAAACTAAGTCTTGTCTTCACCGCGGAGCATGATGACCTTACCGGTGCGGATGTATTCGACGATTTCGAACTTCTGGCACAGGCTCTTCATGGCATCGATCTTATCGGTGTTGCCGGTAATCTGGATGATCATGGAGTTTTCGGTCATGTCAACGGTAACAGCCTTGAAGTGATCGCAGAGCTGCAGGATTTCGGTACGCTGTTCCGGAGCGCAACGAACCTTGATCAAGGCAAGTTCCTTTTCCACCACGTTCATGTTGGTATGGTCCTTGGCCTGCACAACGTCAACCAGCTTTTCCAGCTGCTTGATGATCTGCATCAAGATTTCGGGATTACCGTGAGCCACAATGTTCATGCGGCTGAAGTTGGGGTCCAGCGTGGGGGACACGACCAGGGAGTCGATGTTGTAACCACGGCGGGAGAACACCAGAGCGATGCGAACGAGCACGCCCGGGCGGTTTGCGACTAACAAGCTAATAGAATGAGCTGTAGAAATCATTTTTTTATCTCCTTTCCGTGATTAGGTCGATCCAGTCGGCTTGTCCAGCTGAGTCTTGGGCTGTTCAGTAATCATGGAGGTCAAAGGTGCACCTGCCGGAATCATGGGGAACACGTTGTCTTCCTTTTCGCATTCGCACCAGATCACGATAGGACCGTCGTTGTAGTCCAGAGCCTTCTGGATCATGCGTTCTGCATCGGCAGCGCGCTTGATGCGGAGACCCGGGATACCGTAGGCTTCTGCCAGCTTGACGAAGTCAGGGTTGCCCTGCATGTCGACACTGGAGTAACGGTGGTCGTAGAACAGTTCCTGCCACTGACGCACCATGCCCAGGTACTTGTTGTCGAGAACGAAAATCTTGATGGGCAGCTTGTGGATTGCTGCGGTTGCAAGTTCAAATTCGGTCATCTGGAAGCCACCATCGCCGCTGAAGCTGCAGACGGGCCAGCCGGTGGTGTTGCCGAATGCTGCACCGATTGCAGAGGGCAGGCCGAAGCCCATGGTGCCTGCGCCGCCACTGGAGTGGAGCTGGCGGGGGTTGTTGATCTTGAAGAACTGTGCAACCCACATCTGGTGCTGACCCACGTCGGTAGTGACGATTGCCTTACCCTGGGTAAGGTCGCTAACGGTCTGCACGATGTGCTGCATACGGAGACCACCCTGCTTGGGGTAGGTCAGCGGGAAACGCTTCTTCCAAGTCTGGCAGGTCTTGACCCATTCTGCGGAGTCCAGCTTAGAAACGAGGGGCAGGAGCTGTTCCAGAACCATCTTGGCATCGCCGCACATGAACACATCCGGCTGGAGAACCTTGCCTTCTTCGGCGGGGTCGATGTCGATGTGCATCTTGATGGCGTCCTTACAGAACACTTCAAGCTTACCGGTGATACGGTCGTCCCAGCGGGAACCGATGGAGAGAATCAGGTCGCAGTCAAGCACAGCCTTGTTTGCGTAAACAGTACCGTGCATGCCCAGCATACCGAGAGAAAGTTCGTGGTCGGTGGGGAAGGTGCCGAGGCCGAGGAGGGTGCAAGCTACGGGAGCCTGGAGCTTTTCTGCCAGTTCCTTAACCTGACGGGCTGCGCCAGAAATCATAGCGCCGTGGCCAACGAGGAGCAGGGGCTTCTTGGACTTCTTCAGGAATTCAGCAGCCTTTTCTACGGTTTCTGCAGGAGCGTAGGTAGGAATCTTGTAGCCGGGAAGGTCCATCTGATCGGTGAACGGTGCGGTGCAAGCGCCGGCAGTCACATCCTTCGGGAGGTCGATGAGCACGGGGCCCGGACGGCCAGTACGTGCAATGTGGAAAGCTTCCTTCATGATGCGGGGAAGATCGTTGGGATCTTTGACCAGGTAGGAGTGCTTGACGGCAGCGAAAGTCATACCGCTGGTATCGCATTCCTGGAAGGCGTCCTTACCCAGGTTCGGAGTGGTGGTCTGAGCGGCCAGCACAACGATGGGGCTGGAATCCATGAGGGCAGTGTAGATGCCTGTAAAGGTGTTGGTAGCACCCGGGCCGGAAGTAACGAGGGCAACGCCGACCTTGCCGGTCTGACGAGCATAGCCATCAGCCATGTGAGTTGCGCCCTGTTCGTGACGGGTGAGGACAACCTTGATGTTGGAATCAAGAATTGCGTCAAACATCGGAATTGCGGATCCACCAGGATAGCCGAAGATTGTGTCGATGCCTTCACGCTTGAGGCATTCGATGATCACTTCTGCGCCGCTTAAGGTTTTATTTGCCATAAAATTTCCTATTTCGGATGGTTTATAACTTTTATAATATGGCGAAAATATAGTCAAACATAGGGTAAATGGTAAGAGTTTGATGAAATTATTTTGAAAAAATGATGGTTTTGGAATGCAAATTTGGGGAAATTGGTCTTTTGTTTGATTAAAAACACGTTTTTATTTCTGTAAATGTTGCCTCATGTTGTTTTTTGTTCGCTGAAAATGAACGTTTTGGACTGATGAACCGTGAAAATAAAAGGTTTGAATGCCTTTTGGGAACTGAAAAACCTTTCCTTGAATGCGGAATTATAAATGAAAGCAAAATGTAAGCGAATCTTTTTTTGAAAAACTCGTGTATAAGAGAGAACCTTTCAAAAAAGGAGTTTTATGGTTCCGTATAATGCGATTTCTGTAAAGGATTGTGCCTTGGTCTATCAGGTCCCTGTTGAAAATTCGTCGCTTCTTCCTCGCGAGAAAATTGAACGGCTTGGTCCCTCGGCTATGAGCAATGAGGAACTGCTTGCGCTGATTCTCGGTAGCGGCTGCCAGAATTGCGATGTTTTTGAATTGTCCAGGCATCTGGCAGATTTTCTTTCTTCTGAATCGACGATTCCTTCGCTTCAGCGTCTGCGTAAGATCAAGGGGCTGGGCCGTGTAAAGGCATCCCAGGTCCTTGCCTGCCTTGAATTGTCGGGGCGCTATATCCTCAGTGGTAACGTGAGCTCCGTTTCTTCGCCCGAAGATTTGCTGCCTAGGCTTTCCTATATGAAGTATGAGGAACAGGAACATCTTGTATTGGTGACGCTTAATTCCTCCAACGACGTCATCCGCGTTCATGAATTGACGACCGGGCTTGTGAATCAGACTCCGGTTCATCCTCGTGAAGCTTTTGCCCGTGCAATCGAAGACCGTGCCGTGTCTGTTATTTTCGCCCACAATCACCCTTCGGGTTCGACGTCTCCCAGTCAGGAAGATATTTCCATTACGCGGATTCTCTGTGCGTCGGGAAAAATTCTCCAGATTCCCGTTCTGGATCATATTATAGTGGGACGTAAGGGGTTTACCAGCATTTGTCGGCTCCACTCGGAACTGTTTGAACGGGGTATGGAAATGTAGAGTGCTTTTGTGATGTGATTTTCGCAACACCGAATTGTATGTAAATCTTTGTTCACAAAGGGGCTGCGCCCCCCCTTTTGTGTGTTTTTAATCGCATTTTGGCTAATGCTTTTATAAGTTTTTTTGTCAAGAAACTATATTTTACTTAGTTAATTTCTGGGTGCCGTGTTTGGTGGCGCCCCACTCATAAGGAGATGCTATGAAAAAAGTAGCTATGGGTCTTGCCCTCGCTTTGGCGGCTTCTGCCTTTGCAGGTCATCCCCAGACAATCAATAAGGAAGGCTTTGTCGGTGTGAATAACACCCAGTCTGCCCAGTCTCTTGGACATTCCAAGCTGGTGTTTACCCTTTTGGGTGATGCCACATTTGGCAACAACATGTTCCCTGCAGGTGCAGACGGACTTCCTGTTGCTGATTTTACGGGTATCAACGCTAATGTGGGTTTTGCCATCGGTATCTGGCATTACTTTGACTTGGGCGTTACCCTGCCTGTGTACTATGACCAGTACAAGCGTGGCGAAAACGGCGACATGGAAAAGATGGGTTATGTCGGTAACCTGAAGGGTGACTTGAAGGCTCGCTTCCCTCTTCCCGAAGATCAGCCCATGGACGTGGCCGTCTATGCTGGTGTCGCTGCTGGTACTGCTGATGCCAAGAAGCAGGGCCTTTGGGTTCGCTATCCGGAATACGTAAACAAGAACACTGGTGTTGCCTATCCGTATGGTACCAAGAATACCACCCTGGACTTCGGCCTTGCCGTGACCATGGATCTTGAAAAGACTGACGCCTATCCGTTCCTGCTCCACTTGAATGGTGGCTACCGCTATACAACTAATAGCGAATATCTGTCTCTGCCTTACTTGAATGCTGCCGCAGAAATTTACTTCCTGGACTTCCTGTCCCTGTTCCTGGAATATCACTGGGATATCCAGTTGGATGGTATAACCACGAATGTTGGTGGTTGGCCTGTGGAAGATCAGAAATTTGACTCCAAGCAGTTGACCGGAGCCCTGGTGTTCCATCTGCCTGTTGGTCTGGATCTCCATATGGGTGCTTCTTACTATCTGGGTGGGGAAAAGGGTGTTGTCGTCTCTATCCCCAACAAGGATGGAAATGGCAACAAGGTTAACTACATGCCTACTCGCGTGAATCCGGAATACACCGTTTACGGTGGTCTTACCTGGAGTGGCTTCCTGCTTGCCCAGGACCGCGATGGCGATGGCGTCGTGGATGATGAAGATAAGTGCCCGGATGACTACGGTCATCGTCTGAACCAGGGTTGCCCGCTGGGTAATCCCGATGCTGACGAAGATGGCGTTTGCGATGCCTGGGTTGCCGAAAAGGGCTTCCTGGATGAATTCTCCGAAGTTTGCGAAGGCGTAGACCAGTGCCCCAACGAACCGGGTGAAGGCGAAGATGGTTGCCCGCTGGGTAATCCGGACCCGGATGAAGATGGTGTCTGCGATCCTTGGGTATCTCAGAGAAAGATGCAGAAGAAGTTCAAGGATGTTTGCGACGGCATCGATGAATGCCCGAACCAGGCCGGTTCTCCTGCATTCAATGGTTGCCCCACCAAGCAGCCGGACCCGGATAATGACGGTCTCTGCTCTCCGTGGGTAACTGACGAAGGCGTTCTGAACGAATTTGCTGACGTATGTAAGGGTTACGATATGTGCCCGGGTGAAGCAGGTACTAAGGCCAATAAGGGCTGCCCGTGGGATGATCCGGACTCCGATAACGACGGCCTTTGCGACGAATGGGTAACTCAGAAGAAGATGGGCTACTACTTCGAAAAGGCTGCTGAAGATGAAAACCTGAAGGCTGAATACTTCATTGAAAAGACCTGTAAGGGTATCGATAAGTGCCCCACCGAATTCGGTCCGGCAAACAACGAAGGTTGCCCGCTGGGTAATCCGGATACCGACCAGGATGGCTTCTGCGATCCTTGGGTAACTGAGAAGGGCTTGCTGGAACAGTACGAAGGTATCTGCCAGGGTATCGATAAGTGCCCGACTGAAGCCGGTGAAGCTTTCGCTCAGGGTTGCCCCATGGACAATCCGGATGCCGATGGTGACTCTCTGTGCGCACCTTGGGTAACTGAAAAGGGTATGCAGAAGGACTTTGCAAATATCTGCCACGGCGTCGATAAGTGCCCGGTGGAAGCAGGTCCGGAATGGAATAAGGGCTGCCCGGCTGAAAATCCGGACCCCGACCAGGATAGCCTCTGCTCTCCGTGGGTGAAGAAGCAGGGTATGCTTGACCAGTTCAAGGATGTCTGCCATGGTATTGACCGCTGCGAAGATGAAGCAGGTCCGGAATGGAATAAGGGTTGCCCGATTGACGACGATCCGGACTCCGATAAGGATGGCATCTGCTCTCAGTGGGTTGCTGATAAGAAGCTCCTGGATCAGTTCAAGGATGTATGTACCGGTATCGACCGTTGCCCGGATATTGCCGGTGACGATGGCCACGGTTGCCCCAAGAAGGCTCCTGAAAAGCTGGACGGCGTAACCTTCAAGTCTGGTAAGGCTACCCTTGAATCCAACGCCAAGAAGATTCTGAAGTCCATTGCTAAGAAGCTTGTCGAAAATGACGAGTATAAGGATCTGAAGATCGTTATCCAGGGTCATACCGACAACGTTGGTAAGGAAAAGACCAACACCAAGCTTTCTCAGCAGCGTGCAGAATCCGTGATGAAGGAACTGACCAAGGCTGGCGTGAAGAAGGATCGTATCAAGGCAATTGGTATGGGCCCGACTTGCCCGGTCGACGACAACAGCACTGCTGATGGCCGTGAAAACAACCGCCGTATCGAAATGGTCTTCGTAAGCCCGGACGATGACGGTATGAGCTGCCATAGCAACTACGTTCCGTAATCGAACAACGCGATATTAGCGAATGAAGCCCTCGGACAAAAAGTCCGGGGGCTTTTTTGTTATCTTTAATGTTATGACAAAGCTTGATGAAATTTTGACTGCTATTGATGCTTCTAACCATGACCTGGTGGAAATGGATGCTGAACACCTTAACCATAAGATGGTGCAGAAGGCTCGCCTCGGCAAGAAGCCCGTTCCCCGCCATACGCAGGACTTGATTTTGAATGCCCTGAACCGCCTGCTGGTAGAAAAGGAAGTCGAAGGTGCGAAGCCCTACAAGCGACTGGAACTTTTCGGCAACGAACAAATGGCAGTGAATAGTGAACAGTGAATTGAGCTGTGGGCAATGAGTTTTGAACAGTGAGTTAAAGTAAGGCGCCCCCGGCGCGATTATAACAACTCATATCTCGTCTCTCGCCTCTCTTAACCTTTAACCTTTCCGCGTTACCCTCTATGCAGCAATATCTCGATCTTCTGAAAGACATTATGGAAAACGGCGTTGACCGCTCCGATCGCACTGGAACTGGAACCCGTTCCGTTTTTGGTCGTCAGTGCCGTTACGACTTGTCCAAGGGCTTTCCCTGTTTGACTACAAAGAAGCTCCACCTTCGTTCCATCATCCACGAATTGCTGTGGTTCTTGATGGGCGACACCAACATCAAATATCTTCACGATAACAAGGTGACCATCTGGGACGAATGGGCTGATGAAAATGGCGACCTGGGACCGGTATATGGTCATCAGTGGCGCAGCTGGCCCACACCTGAGGGCGGACACATCGATCAGATCAAGAACCTGGTGAACAGTCTGAAGAACAATCCCGACTCTCGCCGCCACTTGGTTTGTGCCTGGAACGTTTCCGAAGTGGATAAGATGGCCTTGCCCCCTTGCCACTGCCTCTTCCAGTTCTATGTAGGTGGCGTTGGCGCATCTGGCAAGCGCAAGCTTTCCTGTCAGCTGTATCAGCGTAGCGCAGACACCTTCCTGGGGGTTCCGTTCAATATTGCCAGCTATGCTCTGTTGACTTTGATGCTGGCTCAGGTTTGCGATTATGAACCGGGCGAATTCATCCACACCCTGGGTGACACTCATCTGTATTCCAACCATTTCGAACAGGTAAAGGAACAGCTTTCCCGCGAACCTCGCAAGCTGCCTACCATGAAGTTGAATCCCGAAATCAAGGACCTCTTCGACTTTAAGTTTGAGGATTTCGAACTGGTTGATTACGATCCGTGGCCCACCATTAAGGCTCCCATCGCCGTTTAATCAGTGGTCTGTGGTTAGTAAACAGTTGTCAGCAAATAGTTGACGCTACCTACAAATCACTAACCACTAATCACTAACCACTAGCCACTATTTCCTATGTTGATTTCTGCTATTGTCGCTGTTTCCGAAAACAATGTGATTGGCCGTGATGGTCATTTGCCTTGGCATCTGTCTGCTGATTTGAAACGCTTTAAGGCGATTACAACAGGTCATTCCATCATACTGGGTCGCAAGAACTACGATGATATCGGGAGACCTCTGCCGAATCGTACGAACTATGTATTGACTCGAAATCCTGAGTTTGCTGCTCCTGGCTGTGTCGTTTGCGGCGATTTGGAGTCCGCTATTAAGGCTGCAGAGGCTGCAGGAGAGGAAGAATGCTTTATTATTGGGGGGGCGGCTATATATAATGCTGCCATGCCTCTTACAAAAAAGTTATATCTAACTAGAGTTCACGCAAATGTGGATGGAGATGTGTTTTTCCCGGACTGGGGTGAGGGCTGGCGCAAGGTTAGCTCTGAAGATTTCCCGGCCGACGAAAAGAACGACTTCGTGACCACGTTCGAGGTGTGGGAACGCTAGTTTTATAGGTTTGTAGGATTAAATGTCGAAGAAGGTAAACAAGATTATCTCGTTCACGGTGACCATTGCGATGATCATCCTGACCTTTTTCTTCTTTAATGCTACAAAGGATAGCGGTGTCTCTGACCTCGTCATGTCCCTGGACAATGACTGGACTCTTGTTGTAAATGGGGAAACTAAGCATGTCCCGAAAATCGCCGGACACATATTGCCCAAGACGGTGGATAAGGATGAAGTAGTTGTTTTGGAGCGCAAGCTCCCCAGCAATACGTTCCCTCGCTCGGTTATGCGCTTCAAGGTTTACCATAGTGTGGTGAAGGTCTTCGAAGATGAAGAACTGATCTATGCCTATGGCGATAAACTTTACGAGAGTAACCGCATTGTGGGAAGCGGTATGCACTATGTGTATCTTGGTCCCAATTCTGCCGGCAAGCGTATTCGTATCTCCATTCAGGCTACCGAAGACGGAGCCTTCTCGAATTTCTCTCCCATCGATATCCTGCCATCTAGCTATGCCAATACGGACTTTTTT
Organism: Fibrobacter sp. UWH1; assembly: GCF_002210365.1. Lineage (NCBI taxonomy): Bacteria > Pseudomonadati > Fibrobacterota > Fibrobacteria > Fibrobacterales > Fibrobacteraceae > Fibrobacter > Fibrobacter sp. UWH1. The sequence continues at coordinate 8,771 of NZ_MWQG01000032.1, read as the reverse complement.
GCGTCACATGCGCTGGCCTTGTTTGTGGGTATCTTCCTGATTCTGTTCGGACTGCTATCGGTGGTTATCTGTGCTGTAGTCAGTTTTTTCAGTACCGGTTATTTCAGATTCCAGATGATCGGTTTGCTTTCCCTATCCCTGGGAACATGGACTCTCTGCTACACAAAATTGATTCAGGTCTTTTCGTTTAACTTTTCCTTTAACACCACCATTGAATATTTCAGCTTGTATATGTCCCCGATTCCGTTGGGATTCCTGCTGATGGATATGCGTCGTGGTCAGATTAAGACCTGGAGGTGGTGGGGCTTGGTAACGCTGGTTGCCTTTGGCGCCTGCTATGCCCTGGTTACTTCTATTCTGCATTTTACCAACGTTCTGCATTTCCCCCAGACCTTGTTGCCCTTCCATATTTATGTGGGTGTTGCTTTCCTGTATATGGCATTCAGTGGCGTGGTCTACAGCAAGAAGACGGACCTGTCTGGAAAGTTCCTGACATGGGGTGTTCTTTCCTTTGGTGTTGTGGCCTTTGCGGACTTGATCCGATACAACGTCTTTAAGTATTTGGCTATTGAATCTTTTCGCTGGGACGTGACCTGGATTCCCCTGGGAACCTTGAGCTTTGTGATGCTTTTGGTCTTGAGCTATTTGGTTTATTTGTATAAACTGGTGGCCGACAGGACCGAAAAGGAAGTGCTTGCCGCCATGGTGTATATCGACAGCCTGACCGGGCTTTATAACCGCGCCAAGTGCCAACAGATTTTTGATGTGCTGGATAGGTCCGACGGAGATTTCGCCATTGTCAGCATCGACATGAACGGCTTGAAGTATGTGAACGACAAGTATGGCCACAGCACGGGTGACCGTCTGATCAAGGTCTTTGCGAATATCTTGAGAGGCTCCTTTGAGGGTGTGGGTGCGACAATCCGTATGGGTGGTGATGAATTTGTTGCCATTGTCCGTGAAGAACATCTGGAAGATATCAATTTTGCAATCAACTCTATGAAGGATAAGATGCTTGTGGGAAAATCCGGTTTGCCAGTTCCTCTGGAAGCGGCTTACGGTGTGTCGTACCGCAGCGAATGCGGCCCCATGAGTGCAAGTGGGGTGTACTCCGCTGCCGATAAGAAAATGTATGCCATGAAGGTCGGCATGAAGTCGGATTTGATCCGTCGATAGATTTCTTATTTCAAGTTGGACTAAGGATTTGCCCAGATTGTTTAAGGCAAGTCCTTTTTTTTATATGACATGGTTTCCTTTTTTGGAAGGCCGTATATAGATTAGCATTATGCTTGAGTTTAACGTATTCTACAAACTCGTGGCTGCTATTGGTATCGGCTTGATTATTGGCTTGCAGCGCGAGCATACCTATTTCGATGCGACGGATCGTCATCCGGCGGGTGTTCGTACGTTTACTTTGGTAGGGCTTGGCGGTGCCATGGTGGCCATGTTGTGTGGCCTGATGGAAAGTGCTGCACCCTTTGTCGCAGGCTTTATTGTGATTGGTCTTTTGCTGGTGGCGTCCCATATAGCTTTTGGACTGAGCCATCACGTGGAATCGTCTGTAGGTTCTGAAGGGGGTGCTGCCCCTGCGGCGGGCATTACCACCAGCGTGGCTCTTGTAATTGTGTATTTGCTTGGGGCCTTGTGCTGGTACGGCAAACTGTTGGAATCTTGCGTCATTATGGTGGTGATGCTCTGGATTCTTACGGTTAAACAGCAACTTCATGATTTTGCGAAAAAACTTTCCCGCGAAGATGTGCTAGCCACGGTAAAGTTTGCTGTGATTTCTGCGCTGGTGTTGCCCTTCCTTCCTAATCAGGCTTATGGGCCTGCGGGACTGCAAGTTCTGAACCCCCATACCATCTGGCTTTTTGTGGTGTTTATTTCTGGCATCGGTTTTGTAGGCTACGTGCTTATCAAGATTGTGGGCCCGGGTAAGGGAATCTGGCTGACCGGAGTTCTTGGGGGCATTGCCAGCAGTACGGCTCTCACTTTGAATTTGGCAGGCCGCAGTCGCGAAAACGAAGCGTATGCGTCTGACTTTACCTTGGGAATCGTTCTCAGCTGGTCGGTGATGTATGTGCGTCTGTATTTGATTTGCATTGCCTTGAGTGGAAGCCTTGCTGGCCCCTTGGCATTGCCGTTGCTGGTTCCTGTGGTGCCCAGCTTGGCTTATGCGCTGTTCCTGAAACTGCGTACCAGCCGTAAGCGCCAGGAACATTCCGCTGGATTTTCTAATCCCTTCAAACTTTTGCCGGCTATTAAGTTTGGCGTTGTATTTACCGCGGTGATGTTTGTGGCTAATGCCGCCCGAGTCTATCTGGGGGCCGGTGCTCTTTTGGCCTGCAGTTTCCTTGGCGGTGCCGCCGAGATGGATGCGGTGGCATTCTCCGTAATCGATATGCATTTGAAGTCTGGATTGCCTGTACGGGAACTGGTGCTGGCGTTCCTCTTTGCCAGTCTCGCCAACACGTTGACTAAGGGTGGCCTGGTATTCTTCCTTGGGGCCAAGAGCATGCGCAAGCCTATTGTGCCTGCGGTTGTGCTGATCTGTGTGACGACGGCTGCCTTGATTGCAGTTTATTTCTAGCGGCAGACTGATTTATAATTCATTTCTTTACACAATATGAAATTCTTGTCTGCATAAATATTTTTTATTTCTTCTCCTTTTTAAAAATATGGCCTGTTAGGCTTTTTTTATTTATCTTACTTGTCGTTAGGAATGCTTTTCGAGGATTTCATGGCTGAAAATAACGATATGATTTATGCTTTGACCATTGCCGGTTTTGACGGTAGCGCCGGTGCGGGTTTTATTTCTGACATTAAGACCATGGCTCATTTTGGGGTGTATGGCCAGGCTGTCTGCACGGCTCTGACCGAACAGAATGAAGATGAGTTTGTGGCGCCTGGTTGGGTTATCTGGGAACGAATCGAAGCCCAGTTGGAAACGCTCTTCCGAAAGCATACTTTTAAGTACGTGAAAATAGGTTTGGTAGAAAAGGCCAAGATTCTGAAACGTATTGTGGAGTTTGTTCGTGAAAAGTCGCCGGACGCCTTTATTGTGTGGGATCCCATTGCTAGCGCCAGCGCTGGATTCCATTTTATGCGTGATGCCGCAGAATTCTTGCCGGTCATGAAGATGATTGACTTGGTAACGCCTAATGCAGATGAATACAAGTTCCTCGGTCTGGAAGCGGCGCAGCAAAAAGGCGAAATCCAGATGGGGAAGGATTGCGCGGTGCTTTTGAAGGGCGGACATGCAGAAGGCGCTGATTCCGTAGATACCTTGATTATGGATGGTGCCGAATACAAGTTTGCAAGTCCCCGCTTGCCTGGCTGTGGAAAGCACGGCACCGGCTGTGTCTTGAGTTCTGCCATTCTTGCCAATGTGGCTCTAGGTAAGCCTTTGCCCGAGGCCTGCAAGATTGCAAAGGATTATATGAATCAATATCTGCAGAGCGGGGAAGGCAGACTGGGATTTGTACGTTAAATTATGCATCCAAATGAAAAAGGCCGGCTTGAAAAAGCTGGTCTTTTTGTATAAAGAAATACTCAAATTAGACGAGTAGACATTTTTTGTATAAATGAGATACGAAAAAAATAATTTTATTTTGTCTGCAAAATGATAATTAGTTTGCTATATGTGATCACGGTGGTTGCGGAGTGAACCGGGCAACCCATAAAATATAGCCCGACCCGTGCGGAGCGCGGGGAACGTCCAAAAGATTACTCCGCTGAACATCGCCCGCGCACTCAGCGACGAAGGCGTGAAGATTCTCGGTACCAGCATCGATTCCATCGATATCGCTGAAGACCGCGACCTGTTCCGCAAGATGATGGACCTGCTTGAAATCCCCATGCCCGAAAGCGGCATGGCTACCAACATCGACGAAGCCCTCGCTTGCGTCAAGCAGATCGGTGGCTACCCTGTGATGATCCGCCCCAGCTTCGTGCTTGGTGGCCGCGGCATGGAAGTCATCTACGACGAAAACATGCTCCGCGAATACGTTGCCAAGGCTGTTGGCATTACCCCGGATCGCCCGCTCCTCATCGACCATTTCCTCCACAACGCTCTGGAATGCGAAGCCGACGCCCTCTCTGATGGCGAACACGTTTACATTCCGTCCGTGATGGAACACGTGGAACTTGCAGGTGTCCACTCCGGTGACTCCGCCTGCATTATCCCGCCGGAGACCATTACCGAGGCAAATAGCTTGCAAGCGAGTGTCGCAAAAATAAACTTGTTTATTTTTATGACCGAGCGCAGCAGCGGACGCCGTAGGCGTCCAACCTGAAGACCATCAAGGATTACACTCGCAAGATTCTAGAAACACCTCGGCTCGGCAACGCCCGTGCAAGCACAGTCGCTGCACTCGCCTTGCGGTGTTTTGCTGAATCCCTCCACGTTTCCAAAAACGTCTTCGGTTCGGTCATGCCAGCCCGCAAGCGGTCTGTCGCGACACTCACCTTGAGACGTTTTGCGGTCTCATGAACATGCAGTACGCTATCGAAGACGACAAGGTTTTCGTTCTCGAAGCCAACCCCCGCGCATCTCGTACCGTGCCTCTAGTTTCCAAGGTCTGTAACACTCAGATGGCCCGCCTTGCTACCCGCCTCATGATGGGTGAAAAGCTGGAAGATCTGAAGCTGAAGGACAAGAAGTTGTAGAAACCCAATGCGCCTCGGTCATGTGCAAGCAAGCTTGCCCGCGACACTCGGCTTAAGGGTTTTCAAGCACCACGGCGCCAAGGAAGCTGTGTTCCCGTTTGACAAGTTCCCCAAGGTTGACCCGGTTCTCGGCCCTGAAATGCGTTCCACCGGTGAAGTGCTGGGCCTCTCCGAAGACTTCGCCCTGGCTTACTACAAGAGCCAGGAAGCTGCAGGTTCTATCCTCCCGTCTTCCGGTGCCGTGCTGATTAGTTTGTCCGACAAGACCAACCTCTGCGACCAGGAAATCGAAGTGGGCCAGCGTTTCCAGAAACATCCACGCCTCGGCAATGTCCACGCAAGCGTGGTCGCAGCACTCGGCTTATGGTGTTTTCCAGGAACTGGGCTTCAAGATCTATGCAACCGAAGGCACCGCCAAGTTCTACGAAAAGGCTGGTGTCAAGTGCGAAGTGGTGAACAAGATCGCCGAAGGCCGCCCCAACGTTCTGGATGTCATCCTGAACAAGCAGGTGAACCTCATCATCAACACCCCGTGGGCTCGCCGCGGCGCTGTTGCCGATGACAAATGCACAAGGCGAATGCCGCGACAGAAAACTTGTTTTCTGGCATGGCTGAGCCAAGCATTTGGGCTATGCCCATGCGCCATCCGTAAGGCTGCCATCAATAGTACGCAAGGTGAGCGTCGCACAAAAATGCTTGCGCTTTGCAAGCTATTTTTGTATGACCGAACCGCAGTACGGACGCCAAAGGCGTCCAATACAAGACTCCTTACATCACCACTCTCGCCGCCGCTCTCGACACCGTCAAGGGCATTGCGGCTGCTAAGGCTGGCAAGGGCGAAGTGAAGAGCTTGCAGGAATATCATGCTTCCATTGAGGAAGTGTAACGTAAACGTCATCCTGAGTGCGTAAGCGCGAAGGATCCAGACCTGCGAACCCAAACATTCAAAGGACTGCAGCGATGCAGTCCTTTTTGTCTTGATTTTATGTTGTATAGAGCTATATTTAAAACATGAAGAATTTGTTAATCTGTGTATCCTTTGTTGCATTGCTCTTTTTGGTAGCGTGTTCCTACGAAGAACGGGTGATAGACCGGTTTAATTCTGTTGAGTTTGTAACATTGGTTGATGATACCACTGGGCTTCTTTTAGTGGAGTCTAATGAAAAAGTGGAATTCTATTCGTCATACATTTCGGGTATGGACGAAAGAACTGATGTTGTTGGCAGAAAATATGTTTATGTAGATATGCGAGAAGAAAAAATTTATAAGGAGGTTGATTATCCGCTTTCAACACCTATGAATTGGGTTGTTATCTCGGATTCTCTGCTTCTATTTTATTGGTATTATGAAAAAAATGGAAGGTCGGAATTAACTAAAGCCTCGGCGTGGAATTATCATTCTAATGTATTGGAAAATTGGTCTGTAGTTTCGCGAGAGACGCTTCCTACAAATGTCGTCAAAGGCGGTGCTTCAATAAGGAGTGATAATTATTATGTACGTAAGGGGTATGCGAATTGGGGAAATGGTCAAATATCCATGGCTGAATACGTAAATTATGAGTGCAGTGATGTGATGCAAGACGAAAGAGGACTCTATTGTTTGCAGATAAAGGATTGTTGTATGATGGTTCTTGATAGTGAGGGGGATATTGTTGACTCTTTGCATGTTGGTGATGAACATTATGTGTTTTTTAAAGGCCGATATATCTATAATGGAAAAATATGGGGCTTGTATGATGGGGAGAATGTATCCTTACACTATTTGTATGATATTGAACATTCTGATTCCGGTAATCTAAAAATCACGGATGGAGTTGGCAATAGTTTTATATACGAATCGGACAAATTGTAAATTTCATGTAAATTTGCAAGAATATAGGGGAAAGCCTTCCCCTGGTTCGCACACGCTTGCGCTTATAGCTCATCACCCCTTCGAGCGGGTGCTCAGACGCCGCACCCGCAACGCCCGGCTTATTGCTATTCAATGTTTTTTTAAAGCATCTTGATATTTTTTTGTTCTTATAACTATCTTTATAATAAGATGAAAAAGATGGTATATTGTTTGTTAATGATCTCTATGCTGTTATTTAGTGCATGTTCTAGAGATGATAAGGTTGTTGATTCTAGAGTACGTGTTTCGCTTGTTGCTGTGTATAGTGACTCATTAGCTTTGTTGAATGTGGATTATGAGAACTTGGTGGAATCCTATTCATCATATCTTCAGGGATATGATACTGAATGGAATTTGGTTGAGTCAAAGTTTTTCTTAGTAAATATGTATAGAGAAGAAGTTCTAAGAGAACTTGTAGCTCCGTCAACACCTTGTGGAGCATGTGTGTTTCAATTAGATAAAACAAATTTGATTTTTTATGATTATAAATTTCCTCCATTTAAAGTGAACAAAGCGTTAAAATGGAATTTTGACAAAAATGTTGTTGAAGATTTGGAAATATCTGATGAAAAAGTTTCTATTGATTCGATAGATAGTAAAATGCAAATAAATACGTTTTATTCCAATGAGGAAGGTTCCGTCTCGGCGGTTAGAAGATTTTATTTCTATCTAGATGATAAAGAGAAATTATTGAAAGAAGTGGAAATGTCGAGTATGATGTGGAAAGGGAGATGTTTAGATTTCTATTACAGGGATTCTTCTTTTATATGTCTTGCCATAGATTCGGATACCTTAAAATTATTGAATGAAAAACAAGAAATTCTTGATTCAATATGGGTGAAGCAAATGTCAGAAATCCGATTCTGGGGACCTAAATTGCAGATAGATGATAGAGTTTATCGGCTTTTGGAAAATGGTGGAATAGATAGGAAAAATTGGCTTGAGATACAATTTGGCCGACAAGGTGAATCGTTTCCGATAATTTTCTCGAATGATAGCGTATCAGTCTTCTATGGTGAAAACAACTTGTAAATTTTGTGTAAATTTGTAGAAAAAACTCTTTACAAATTATATATATATATTTTTTTATTTTACGTAGTTTTCTGTGTTAGGAGTAAAAATGCGTCCAAACTACGTAATCCTATTTTTATCTTTGGTTGTGTCCCTGTTTGCAAAGCCGATGGAAAGTGCTCAAGGCACTTTGTTTATTCTGTTGGATGGAATGGCTCCTAAGAGTCATGGATTGTATGAAAAATACTGCGCTGACTTTAACTACGAATCTAGCGAAACGTGGGGAAAAACGGGTGTTGCGAAATTTCTTCAGGAAGAAGTGGCGAATTCTAAGGCCCAAATATATTCTAGACCGTATTTCAATCCGTCTCAGAGTCCGTCCGAAATGATTGATGAACTTTCGAAGCATGCCGATGCTTGGTATACAACGAATTGTGATTCTTATAATGCATCGTATGATGCTTCAAAGGGGCAAATTACATATGTAAATTCTAGTAGCAAGGCTAAGGTTGGTTCTATTATGGATGAGGCCTTGGAACATTGGTTTAAGGAAATGCTGAATGAATCTAATCTTCCGAAACTTGATAGTAATACTGCTACTGAAATCAAACAGAAAGCACAAATGAAAAGGAATGCATGGAGTGTTTCAGTTGGTTTGTATGCCCCTCAAACAATAATTAATGCCTCATATGCAAATATGGATGGACGCCTGTATGATTGGATTTCAGGTTTCAAGTCTAAAAAAGGCCGAGTTCCTACACTTGCTGAATTGGAAAAGGAACGCCCAGATTTAGTTCCTTCACGTTATGTTATTATTTCGAAAGGAACCGGAGGTATGGTTGCTCGTGAATATGTACAGGGCGACAAATACAGGGGTGATGTAGATAAAATTCTTTTCTTTGATACTCCTCATGAAGGAACTGGGTTTGCCGATCAGGCAATTTTAAGTAAAGACGAGTTATCAAATTTCCATTCAGAGTTGGGTACGGCATTGGCTGCTGCAGTTCCGATTGTGACTGTTGCTTTCATGGTGGCGGATGGCGTTACGAAAAAGAACTTGTTGGAAATTACACAAACCCTTGTAGATGGTTTGTCGGGACTTGCAAATATAGGTGTGTATGGAGATTTGAAAAGTGAGTATTTCAATGGCGATTTCTAATCGCTAACGCATAATGTTGAACTTTTTCAAAAGATACTCATTT